>NZ_JAJSYW010000188.1:0-14324 GCF_036815005.1 Streptomyces sp. IBSBF 2435
CCGCGGTCGGCGTCGTCCTGCTCACCGCCGACCGCGGCCCCGCCGCCGTCCTCGACACCGCGGCCCGGGCGGTGACCCAGCTCGGCCGGCCCGTGGACGCCGTCGGCGTCGGCAGCGCAGGCGTCATCGACCCGCGCACCGGCACGGTGCGCTCCGCCACCTCCGCGCTGCCCGGCTGGGGCGGCACCGACCTGCGCGGGCTGCTCTCGGCACGGCTCGGACTGCCGGTCGGCGTCGACAACGACGTCAACGCCCACGCGCTCGGCGAGCACTGGCGGGGCGCCGCCGCCGGGCACGCCTGCGTCCTGCTGCTCACCGTCGGCACCGGCGTCGGCGGCTGCGTCCTGATCGACGGCCGCGTCCACCACGGCGCCGGCGGCGCCGCGGGCGAGGCCGGCCACCTGCCGGTGCCCGCGGCGGCCGGGCTGCCCTGCCCGTGCGGCGGCCACGGCCACACCGAGGCCGCCGCCTCGGGACCCGCGATGACGGCGGCCTACCGCCGGCTCGCGGACGCGCCGGACGCGGCCCTTCCCAGAGTCGACTCCCTGGCAGGGAAGGGCGATCCGGTCGCGCTCGCCGTCCTGCGCACGGGCGCGACCGCGCTGGGCGAGGCCATCGGCGGCCTGGTCAACGTGCTGGCGCCCGATCTCGTCCTGCTCGGCGGCGGGGTCAGCCGCTGCGGCCCCGCCTGGTGGGACCCGCTCCGCGCCACCGTCGCCTCCCACCTGCTCCCCGCCGTCGCCGGCACCCCCCTGCGGGCGGGCTCGCTCGGCGACGACGCCGCGCTGTACGGTGCCGCGCTGCTGGGACGGGAGGTGCTGGTGTGAGCGGCCTCGACGACCGTACGGCTACCGGCGCCGGCGTCCTGGAAGGGCTGCGCGGCCGGCTGGTCGTCTCCTGCCAGGCCTACCCCGGGGAGCCGCTGCGCGATCCGCTGATCATGCGGCAGACGGCGCTCGCCGTGATCGAGGGCGGCGCGGCCGGCATCCGCGCCCAGGGGCTGGACGACCTGCGCGCGATCCGCGCGGTCACCGACGCACCCCTCATCGGCCTGTGGAAGGACGGCACATCGGGCGTCCACATCACTCCGACCGAGCGGCACGCCCTCGCCGTGGCCGCGACCGGCGCCGACATCGTCGCCGTCGACGCCACCTTCCGGCCGCGCCCCGGCGGCGAGACCCTGGAGCGGACCGTCGGCGCCGTCCACCGGGCCGGCCGCCTGCTCATGGCCGATGTCTCCAGCTACGAGGAGGGCGTCGCCGCCGCCGCCCTCGGCGCGGACCTGGTCGGCACCACCCTGTCCGGCTACACGGGCCGGGCGCCGCACCCCGAAGGCCCCGACCTCGACCTGGTCGCGCGCCTGAGCGCCGACCTGGCCGTGCCCGTCGTCGCCGAGGGCCGCGTCCACACCCCCGAGCAGGCCCGGTCGGCTCTGGCCGCAGGCGCGTTCACCGTCGTGGTCGGCACGGCCATCACCCATCCGACGACGCTCACCCGCTGGTTCACCGAGGGCCTGGGATAGCGGGGCCTCCCCGCGAAGCGGCCCCGCGGGGACGCTCAGCCGGCGTCCTTGCGGGTCCGCAGCAAGGTGGCGATCTGCCGGACGAGTTCGTCGTCACTGCCGACCCGCTTGCCCGAGACGAGCGCGCCGAGGCGTTCGGCGGTCTGGAAGTCGTAGGCGCGCTCCTGCTCGGCCCCGGGCACGCTGCCGTACTCCTCGGCGGCGCGGAAGCCCACGGTCAGGTCGACCGCCTTCGCGATGAGCCAGGTGAGGATGAAGGAGAAGCCGAGGACGGAGACGACCGCGACGAGCTGATGGCCCAGCAGTCCCCAGCCGCCGTCGTAGAAGAGGCCCTTCTTGCCGCTGATCCGGGCGGTGGCGAAGAGTCCGACCATGATCAGGCCGATCATCCCGCCGACCCCGTGCACGCCGACCACGTCGAGCGTGTCGTCGATGCCGAAGCGGAATTTCAGGGTGATGGCGAAGGCGCACACCGCGCCGGTGACCAGGCCGGTGACGACCGCGCCGAGGGGGTTGATCTCGCCGCAGGCGGGGGTGATCGCGACCATGCCGGCGACCGCGGCGGACACCACGCCCATGGTGGTGACGGTCCCCGTCCGCCACTTCTCGACCAGCGGCCAGGTCACCATGGCCGCCGCGGCGCCCAGTTGGGTGTTGATGAAGGCGGCGGCCGCGGTCCCCTGGTCGGTCAGGGCCGAGCCGGAGTTGAAGCCGAACCACCCGAACCAGAGCAGGGCGACACCGATCACGACCAGCGGGATGTTGTTGGGACGCTCCTCGCGGCGGGCGAAGTCCCGCGGCGCGCGCAGCACCAGCGCCACCGCGAGGCCGGCGACCCCGGAGTTCAGCTCCACCGGCAGACCGCCCGCGAAGTCGAGCGCGCCGAGGTGCCGCACGATCCAGCCGTCCTGGTCGAACACCCAGTGGGCGACTGGCACGTAGACGATCAGCAGCCACAGGACGACGAAGACGAGCCAGCCCTTCATGGCGGCCCGGTCAGCGATGGATCCGCTGATCAGGGCGACGGTGACGATCGCGAAGCCCATCTGGAAGGTGCTGAAGATGTAGGTGGGGATGTGCCCGGACAGCGTGGCCAGTCCGATGCCGTGCAGGAAGGCGTGGTCGAGGTTCCCGATGAGCCCGGCGCCGCCGACGTCCGGCCCGAAGGCCAGGGAGTATCCGGCGATCCACCACACGAGCGTGCCGAAGGCGAGCGCGGCGAAGCTCATCTTGATCATCATCAGGATGTGCTGGGTACGCACCATGCCGCCGTAGAAGAACGCCAGCCCGGGCGTCATCAGCAGCACCATGGCGGTGGAGGCCAGCAGCCAGGCGGTGTCGCCTGAACTGTAGGCGGGCGGCATCGGCGGGGGCGCGGCAATCACGGTGGCTACCTCATGGGGTGGGGGATCGGGCGGGCGGGATTCACGGTTTGCGCAGGTCGGGCGCCGGGCGGCCGGTCAGGAGCACGCGTACGCGGTGCCACGCGGCGGTGCGGGCGGCGGTGACCCGTACCGGATCGCTGTCCAGCAGCCGGACCCAGGCGCCGCAGTCCCGTGGCAGCACGCTGACCCCGTACAGCACGCCGAATCCCGCCAGCGCCTCGTGCAGGGCGTCGGCGATCTCCGCGGCCGTTACGCGGTCGGTGATCACGAACAGCGAGGAGACGTGGTCGGCGCCGGCGAAAACCGCGGGACCCCCGCCCGCGGGACCGGGCGCGGCGGACGTCAGGCGGAGCGTGTCGACGGCGAGCAGGGTGCCGTCGGGCCGGGACACGTGCAGGTCGGTGGCCAGCGCCCGGTACGCGTGGCGCTCGCCCCTGGCCAGCCGTCCCGCGGTGAGGGTCTCCCCGAGCACGACGGTCGCGCCGGGGGCCACGATGACCTCGGTGCGCTGGTAGAAGCGGGAGTCCTTGAACGGGATCAGCGGATCGGGCAGGTATTCCACGTAGCTGCCGGCCTGCGCGGTCAGCCGGACGAGCTGGGTCGCGCAGTCGTATTCGGTCCGCAGCACCTTGGTGGCGGCCTGGCTGGTCAGGTGCACCTGGGTGCCGGGGCCGCAGCGGAAGTCCATCCGGTAGCGGTCGGCCTGGACGATCCCGCCGCCGGTGGCCATCAGGTAGACGTAGCTCATGCCGGGCAGTTCGGCGTCGATCCACAGCGGCCGCATGATCTGCAGCGGCGACTTCTGGTAGCGCTCGACGAGTTCGGTGCGCCCGCCGCGTAGCGCGAAGGCCAGGTCGAGGATGCCGACCTTGGCGGGCGAGCCGGCGGGCAGCGTGTCGGGCAGCGACGCGGTGGCGGCCAGATGCGGGGGGACGCGGACCGCCGTGTAGTACGCCGGGGTGAGCCGGTCGGGCCGTGCCGGAAGGGCGGCGGTCCGCATCTCAGACCAGCACCGTTCGGCGGGACTCGATGTAGCTGGCGATGTCGTCGATGCCCACTCCGGTCAGGCAGTCGGTCAGGACGACGGGGCGGTCGTCGCGGACCCGGTGGGCGTCGGACTCCATGACGGTGATGTCGGTGCGCACGTACTGCGCGATGTCGATCTTGTTGATGACCAGCAGGTCGGAGTCCGTGATGCCCGGTCCCCGCTTGCGGGGCATCTTCTCGCCCTCGGCGGTGTCCAGCACGAAGATGAAGACATCGGCCAGCACCGGGCTGAAGGTGAGGGTGAGGTTGTCGCCGCCGGACTCGTAGAGCAGCATGTCGGTGTCGGGGAACCGCTCCAGCATCTCGGCGCCCGCCGCGAGGTTCATCGTCGGGTCGTCGCGCACGGCGGTGTGCGGGCAGGCCCCGGTCTCGACTCCGACGATCCGCTCGGGTTCCAGGATCCCGTCGAGAGTGCGGCGGATGTGCTGCGCGTCCTCCTGCGTGTAGATGTCGTTGGTGATCACCGAGGGGTGGTGGCCGCGGGCGATCAGCACCGGCACCAGCGCCTCGATGAGCGCGGTCTTCCCGGACCCCACAGGGCCGCCGATACCGATCCGCAGGACGTTGTCGTTCATGGTGCTCCCTGGCGTGGCTTGCTCGTGGGTGTGGGTGGATCGGTCAGCTGGCGAAGAGCCTGGCCTCGGCGCGTTCGTGACGGCCCGACATGGCGTCGGAGGCGAAGACGGTGGCTCCGACGTCGGCCAGGTCCCGGTGCATGGCCGCCTCCGCGGCGGCCTCGACGACCGGAGCGGCCCGCCGGAGCAGTACCTGCGCCTTGCGGTGGTCGGTCAGCCGCAGCCGCAGGGCCGCGCCGGCGAAGCTCACGCAGAAGGCGAAGAGGTCCGAGACGACGGCCTGCCGCAGCGGCACCCCCGCCGCCCCGTAGACGACTCCCGCCGCCACCGCCTGCGTCCCGGGCGCCTCACGGCGCTGGACCCGTTCGAAGTAGTCGCCGATCTCCGGGTGGCGGAAGACCTCACGGGCGAGGTCCAGCAGCTGCCGTCCGGTACGGGTCGCCGCCAGGCGCATCTCCCGCCCGAGCTTGGTGGCGAACAGGTACTCGTCGATCCGCACGACGGCCTCGAAGTCCCCGGCGCGGGTCGCCCGGTGGGCGAGCGCGAGCGCGGTGGCGTCGGCCGGGCCGACCCCGTGCAGCAGCAGGTCCTCCAGCAGCGGCGGCAGGCTCTCGGCGTCGACGGCTCCGGCCTGGGCGAAGCCCTCCAGCGTGTGCGACAGCGTGTAGAAGCCGCTCGGGAAGGCGGAGTCGGTCAGCTGGAGGCTGACCAGCAGCGAGCCGATCCGGGATGCCGGAGTGCCGTTCTCGTCGTCGTCCATACGCCTAGGCGAGGAAGAACAGCTGGTTGAGGGGAAGTTCGCTGGCCGGATCGATGGTCGCGACCTTGCCGTTGAGGGTGACCTTGAACGTCTCGGGGTCGATCTTGATGTCCGGCAGCGCGTTGTTGCGGATCATGTTGTGCTTGCCGATGATCCGGGTACGGCTGACCGGCAGGACCGTGCGCTCCAGGCCGAGCGCGGCCGGGACTCCGGCGGCGATGCCCGCCTGGGACATGAAGGTGACGTGGGTCGACGGCAGCGCCTTGCCGTACTGCCCGAACATCGGCCGGTAGATGACCGGCTGCGGGGTCGGCAGGGAGGCGTTGGGGTCGCCCATCTGGGCCCAGGAGATGATGCCGCCCTTGATGACCATCTTCGGCTTGGCGGCGAAGGAGTGGATGGGCCACAGGACGATGTCCGCCAGCTTGCCCTTCTCGATCGAGCCGATGTGGTCCGAGATGCCGGTGGCGATGGCGGGATTGATGGTCATCTTCGCGAGGTAGCGCAGCACCCGCTGGTTGTCGTTGCGCTCCGAATCACCATCGAGCGGGCCGAACTTGTCCTTGCAGTGGTGCGCGGTCTGGAAGGCCCGGGTGACGGACTCCCCGACCCGGCCCATTGCCTGGGAGTCGGAGGAGAACATGCTGATCACGCCGAGGTCGTGCAGCACCGTCTCCGCGGCGATCGTCTCGGCGCGGACCCGGCTGTCGGCGAAGGAGACGTCCTCGGGGATGTCGTGGCTGAGGTGGTGGCACACCATCACCATGTCCAGCAGCTCGTCCACCGAGTTCTTGGTGTACGGCAGCGTCGGGTTGGTCGAGGACGGCAGGATGTTCGGCTCGCCGGCGACCCGCATGATGTCCGGCGCGTGACCGCCGCCCGCGCCCTCGCTGTGGAAGGTGTGGATGGTGCGGCCGTCGATCGCGGAGCGGGTGTCCTCGAAGAAGCCGGACTCGTTCAGGCTGTCGGTGTGGATCGCGACCTGGACGTCGTGCCGGTCGGCGACCTTGAGGGCGTTGTCGATCACGGCGGGCGTGGCGCCCCAGTCCTCGTGCACCTTCAGGGCGCAGGCGCCGGCGACGACCTGCTCCTCCAGGGCCTCCGGCAGGCTGCCGTTGCCCTTGCCCATGATGCCGAGATTCACCGGCAGGCCCTCGGCCGCCTGCAGCAGGCGCGCGATGTTGTACGGGCCGGGGGTGCACGTCGTGCCGTTCGTGCCGTCGGACGGTCCGGTGCCGCCGCCGATCAGGGTGGTGATGCCGTTGGTGAGCGCCTGCTCGGCCTGCTGCGGGGCGATGAGGTGGACGTGGGTGTCGATGGCGCCGGCGGTGGCGATGAGGTGCTCGCCCGCGATGGCCTCGGTGCCGGGTCCGATGACCAGATCGGGGTGCACGTTGTTCTGCGTCTGCGGGTTCCCCGACTTGCCGATGCCGGCGATCATGCCGTTCTTGATGCCGATGTCGCACTTCACGACCCCGACCACCGGGTCGATCAGCACGACGTTGGTGATGACGGTGTCGAGCGCGCCCTGCGCGGCGGTCGCCTGCGGGTCGGAGGCCATACCGTCCCGCATCGTCTTGCCGCCGCCGTAGAGGACCTCGTCGCCGTACTGGCCCTCGCTGAAGTCCTTCTCGACCTCGACGATGAGATTGGTGTCCGCGAGGTGGAAGCGGTCGCCGACCGTCGGGCCGAACATGTCGGTGTACTGCTTGCGGGGCAGGATGGGCATCAGTGGTGACCCTTCTTCTTGTGCTGGGACTGCTTGCCGCTCTTCGTGCTCGATCCCGCCGCACCGGGGCCGGAGTCGGGCTCGGCCTGGTCCTGGGCGCCCTGGTACCCCTGCTCGATCGCCTTGCGGACCGCCTCGACCCTGACCGGGTGGGAGGCGAGGCTGCCGTTGAGCAGCCCGCTGAAACCGATCAGCCGCCCCGTCCCGGCGTATTCGCAGAGCTCGACCTCCCGCGTCCCGCCGGGCTCGACGCGCACCGACGTGCCGGCGGGGATGTTCAGGTGCATGCCGAGCGCCCTCATGCGGTCGAACAGCAGCGCGGAATTGACCTCGAAGAAGTGGTAGTGCGACCCGATCTGGATCGCCCGGTCGCCGGTGTTGCTGACGGAGAGCGTGACCGTACGGCGGCCGGCGTTGATCTCGACCGGATCCTCGCCGTACAGGTACTTCTGGCGGAACGTCATGGGGTGCTCCTGTCGACTCGGCCCGCAGCATGGGCGTGCGGGTGCGGATGGGGATGCGGGGGGCCGTGGCCGTGACGGTGACCGTGTCCCTCGCCCGGTGGGTGGGTGTGGTGGTGTCCGTGGCCGTCGGCCGCGCCGAGTCCGGCCGCGACGCCGTCGTCGCCGTGCTCACTCCACCGGCCGCGGGCGTCGGCCACCCGCTCGGCGATCACCCGGGCCAGCGCCGCAGGGGAGAGCAGCGGGCCGTGGACCCGCGTCCGCGCGTCGTCCGGGACCGCGGGCGGCGGTACGAACGAGGCCGGCAGCACCGTGACGGCCGCTGCCCCCAGCCGCCGGCAGCGCCGGACACCCTCGGCCGGATCGGGATCACCGCCGGTGAACGCGACCTCGATGAGGGCGTGGTTGCCGTACCGGCGGACCAGGCTCGCGACCCGGTACAGCTCGGCGTCGTCGAACGGGTCGCCGGCGGGCGCGGTGAGCAGCAGGGCGCTGTCCGCGGGAATCCCGCTCGCCGCGGCCCGTAGCCAGGACGTCAGATGCTGCGAGGTCCCGAACGGCGGGGCGAGAACCGTTCCCCGGCGCTCGCCCGCCGCCAGCGAACGCAGCGTACGGGCGGTGTCCGCGACGAGTTCGGGATCCCGGCCGAGCGATATGGGGACGACGCACACCTCCTCGCCCAGCAGCCGCAGCTCGATGACGCACCGGAACAGCTCCCGCCCCGCCGTCACGACGGACAGCGCCGGGTCGGCCGTGTCGCGCAGCGCCGCCCCGAAGCCGGCCTCGTGGCCGCACACGGCGATCACCCGGCAGGGCTGGGACACCGCGGTCAGCCGCCGATGGGGTCGTGGCAGGACACCAGCTTGGTGCCGTCCATGAAGGACGCCTCGACCTGGAGCAGCCCGAGCATGTCCCGCACACCCGGCATCGTGTCGTCCTCGCCGAGGACGTGCCGCCCCAGCTCCATGCAGTCGGCCACGCTCTTGCCGTCCCTGGCGGCCTCGAGAATGGCCTCGGTGATCAGCGAGACGGACTCGCTGTAGTTCAGCTTCAGGCCGCGGCTCTGGCGCTTCCTGGCCAGGTCGGCCACCACGTACACCAGCAGTTTGTCTACCTCGCGAGGGGCGAGATTCACGTCGGTACCTTCCTCGGGGTCTACGGAGGGGAGGGGCGGTTCGCGCGAACGGTCAGCCGCTCCGCCGGAAACGGGGCAGAGCAGGGACGGCCGCCATGAACGCCCAGGTCGTGAGGATGAAAGGCCAGGTGAAGGTGTGGCCGCCGAACGTCTTGAAGATGGAGGTCAGCGCGGCCGTCAGACCCGTGGTGGCCGCGGCGCCGATGAGGGCGTACACCCCGTTCCACAGCGTCGCGGTGAGGAAGACGGCGCCCATGGCGATGGCGACGAGAACGGCGTTGTAGCCGTAGATGCCGTTGGAGATCAGGGAGGCGGGGGCGCCCAGCGCCCAGGCCGCGAAGATCCCCACGACGCTGCCGGCCGCCGCGTACAGCACCACCCGCGCTCCGGCGAAGGCCAGGCCCACCAGGATGATGAGCCCGACGTACCACTCGTCCACCAGGAAGACCTGCGAGATGTTGGTGAAGAAGGCGTGCCACAGGTCGTGCCAGGACAGCGCCCGGTCTCCCGTGGTGGTGCTGGACACCGCCCGGGGGGCGCCGTGCCAGATACGGCCGAAGGACGGCGCGCCGATCACCATGATCCCGGAGACCAGGCAGAACGGTGCGGTGAGCGCGGTCAGGCCGTACGGCGCCAGCAGGGTGGTGAGCGCCGCCAGCAGCATGGTGCACATGGCCGCGCCGATGACGGCGAGCGCGTAGGTGGCCGGGTGGCCGCCCAGCGAGGTGACCAGGGCGACGCCGGTGAGGCACCCGCAGTAGCCCTGGAGGCCGAGAGCGATGTTCGACCGGTCGACCGCCACCAGATGGGCGGCGGCCGTCGACACGAGGGTCCCCAGTGTCGCGAACAGCCCGATCTCCCAGCCCGCCGCCCACAGGCCGGCCAGGATGAGCACGCCTGTCCACAGACACGGCTGAAGGTCGACCTGGCCCACACCGCGCACGGACGCCAGCAGAAATCCCGGCAGCTTTTTGCGCTGGAATTCAAGCAGGACATCTGGTTCGGAAATGAGCACGGTGAATCCCAGCGTCGCGGCGGACCGGTGAACAGCACAGCTCCAGTGGAGACCGGATAGCGCCACGGCATCGTGGCACGATATTCACCACCCGCCCGGAACCGACCCGCCCGTACCCGCCCGTTCGGACCATAAACGGTCCGCTTCGCGCGTGAGTCGGACAGGCCGGCGCGGGAAGCTGCCAAGGTGGCCGCATGCACCCGAAGATCGCCATGAGGCGCCGTGACCATCCCGATCACCACCCCGGATCGCAACTGCCGGTGGTGGGGGCGGTCGCGCTGGGCGGGGCGGCGGGCGCGAGCGCGCGCTACGGTGCCGAACTCCTGTGGCCGAATGACCCGCCGGCCTTTCCCTGGACCATTTTGCTGGTCAACACCACGGGCTGCCTGCTGATGGGAATCCTCATGGCGACCGTCAAATTCCGATTTCCCGGCGCTCCCCGGCTTATCAGCCCGCTGCTCGGCACCGGGCTGCTCGGCGGTTTCACGTCCTTCTCCCATTACGCTGACAATGTGCGGCAGCTCTTCGACCGGGGCCAGCCCGGGTACGCGGTGGGCGATCTCCTGCTGACGGTGGCGGCGGCACTGTCCGCGGTGACCCTGGGCGCCCTCGGTACGCGCGCGGTCCTCATGCCGCGGCGCCCCGCCCCCGGCGACAGGCGATGACCGACTGGCTGCTCGTACTCGCCGGTGCCGCCGTGGGGGCGCCGATCCGCTATCTGCTGGGGGTCGAGGCAAACCACCGCCTCGGCAGCGGCTTCCCTCTGGGAACCTTCGCCGCCAACGCCGCCGCGTCCCTGATCCTCGGCTACGTCGCCCAGACTGCGGCCGGCGGCGGCCTCACGTCTGGGCAGAGCCTGCTGCTCGCGACGGGGCTCTGCGGGGCGCTGTCCACCTGGTCGACGTTCTCCTACGAGCTGCTGACGCTCACCTCCAAGCGCCGGCTGGCCACCGCCGCCTCCTATCTGGTGCTCAGCGTGGGAATCGCAGTGGGCCTCTCCTTCGCCGGCGCCGCAGCGGCCAGGGCGTTCTGACGCCGGCTACCCGGCCGCCCGGCGCGTGACGGCCCACAGGAGAAGAGCGAGCACGCTGATCCCGCCGCCCAGCGTGCACACGGCTGTCCAGCCCGCCGCCGCGTAGACCGTGGTCGCGGCGACGGCTCCTGAGGCGCTGCCGATCGAGTAGGTGGAGCGGGAGGTGTCAGGCCGAGGCCTGCGTCAGGCGGTCCACTTCCTCGTCCTTCAAGGCCAGCTCCGCGACGCCCAGCAGCGCCGGGAGCTGGTCGGCCGTGCGGGCCGAGGCGATGGGGGCGGCGACCGTCGGCTGGGCGGCCAGCCAGGCGAGGGCGACCGTGGCGACGGGGGCCTCATGGGCGGCGGCGACCTCGTCCAGGGCCGCGAGGACCCGCCGGCCGCGCTCGGACTCCAGGTGCTTGGCGACCGCGCCGGCACGGGCGCTGTCGACGGTGGTGCCGGGGCGGTACTTGCCGGTGAGGAATCCCGACGCGAGGGCGAAGTACGGGACGGCGGCGAGGCCCTCGCTTGCGGCGAGGTCCTGGAGCTCGCCCTCGTAGGTGTCGCGGGAGACCAGGTTGTAGTGCGGCTGGAGGGCCACGTAGCGGGCCAGGCCCTCGCGGTCGGAGAAGTCCAGCGAGGCGCGGAGCCGCTCGGGGGTGATGTTGGAGGCGGCGATCTGCCGGACCTTGCCGGCCTTCACCAGCTCGTCCAGGGCGCCGATGATCTCCTCGACCGGCACGTCGAGGTCGTCGAAGTGCGTGTAGTAAAGGTCGATGTGGTCGGTGTCCAGGCGGCGCAGCGAGGCGTCGGCGGCGGCCTTGATGGTGGCCGCGGACAGGCCCTTGTAGTCCGGGTGCTGGCTGACCTTGGTCGCGATGACGACGTCGGAGCGGTTGCCGCGGGCCTTGACCCACTTGCCGATGATCGTCTCCGACTCGCCGCCCTTGTTGCCCTCGATCCAGGCGGAGTAGGAGTCGGCGGTGTCGACGAAGTTGCCGCCGGCGGCCGCGTAGGCGTCCAGCACGGCGAAGGAGGCTTCCTCGTCGGCGGTCCAGCCGAAGACGTTGCCGCCGAGGGCGAGCGGGAAGACCTCGAGGTCGGAGGGGCCGAGTCTGCGCAGAGAAGTCATGCTTCAGGACAGCGCCGACAGTGGATCATGTATTCCGCCCGGGGCGGATTCTCCGCGAAGCGGAGCCGGGCCGAGGGCCGGGCCGGGCCGCGTCGAGCCGAGCCGGGTTGAGCCCCGTTGCGCCGGGGCCGGGCGGTGCGCTGCCGGTCCGGCGCGGGTGGCGGTGTCCGAGGCCGCGGGCGGCGGTGAGCCGGCGGCAGGGGCTTTCCGGCGCAGACCCTAATATGTGGGCATGTTGGCCTACGCTCCGGCGTTCTTGCTCTTTCTCGTGTTCTGTGTCGGAGCGCTCCGCGAGCCGCGCCGCTTCAGCAACGCCGTTCTCCTGGGACTTTCCCTCACCTTCGCGTCGGCCGCATGGCTTCTCGAACTCATCAGGGCGCACGAGACGCTGGGCAAAGACCTCACCATCGCCCTGCTCGTGCTCGCGGGGCTGGGCGTCGTCGCCCTGTCGTGGCTGCTGATCACCAACGGTGTGACCATGGTGAGCAAGGAGGGCAGGAGCCTCGCCAATCTGCTGTCCCTGCTCGCGGGAATCGCGCTGGCGACTCTCGTCGCGCTGTTCGTCACCGCCTCGGTGCTGCGCGACCACACGCTGACGGTGGCCGCGGGGACAGCCGTCGCCGTGGCCGGCTACATCGCCTTCCTCTTCGTCTGCTTCATCGTCTACGGCTTTCTCTACGGGCGCCTTCACATCCGCCGCAGGGCCGACTACGTGGTGGTCCTCGGCTCGGGCCTCATCGGCGGGACCGACGTGTCACCGCTGCTGGCCAGCCGTCTGGAACGGGCGCGGGCGGTGCACAGGAAGCTCGCGGTGCGCGGCAGGCGGCCGGTGCTGCTGGCCTCCGGCGGCCAGGGTCCCGACGAGAAGATACCGGAGTCGCACGCGATGGCCGACTATCTCGTCGCACGCGGCTTCCCGGCCGCGCTGATCGACCGCGAGGACCGCTCGACGAACACCGAGGAGAATCTGCGGTTCAGCAAGGCCATCATGGAGAAGGCGAACTCCGGCTACCGGTGTGTGGTCGTGACGAACAACTACCACGTCTTCCGTGCCGCGATGATCTCGCGCCGGGTGGGAATAAGAGGGCACGTTGTGGGGTCCCCCACGGCCGCGTATTTCTGGCCCAGCGCGGTGATCCGTGAGTTCGTCGCGATCTTCGTCGCGTACTGGCGCACCAATCTCGCCGCCTGCCTGCTCTTCTTCCTGGGCGGACTGTCCGTCTGGTGGCTGAGCTGAGGCCGCACGGTGCTCATGTCCGTCACGCGGCGGTGCGCACCGGGACCACGGTGCGCACCGGGGGTCAGGAGGACGTCCGGCCGACCGGATGCCGTTCGGCCAGCCACCGCCCGATCTCGGTGGCGGCGAGGCTGCTTCCGGCGGCCATGTCCAGGACGGCCTGCTCATGGAGCAGCGACAGGTCGTTGTTCGGCGAGCGGGTGCCCTGCGTCCAGACGGCGAAGCCGCGCATGAGCAGTTCGGGGACCAGGACGTGACGGGTGAAGTCCTGGCGCGGATGTATGAGGCAGACCACGGTCGCCGCGCCGGGGACGGTACGCAGCACGCCGGTGACGTCGGCGCCGTCGGCGGTGCCCAGCTCGTGGGCGGAGGTGCGGGTGGCGGCCGGTTCCGCGGCGGACGCGATGCACCGTCCGGCGCCCAGGCGTTCGCCGGCGGGTGTGCCGCTCATCGGGCCTCGACTCGTAGCGCGTCCTTGTCGTAGTGGGTGACGCGCGACCGCGCCAGCCCGGCGACCGCGCTGTGCCAGACGGCGTGAGCAGGGCCTCGACTCGGTGATGACGATCGTCATCCGGCGGCGGCTGGAGAAGCGCTTCGGCACCACGCTGCCGGCGACGCTCCCGTGGCACCAGCCCACCGTCTCCGCCATCAGCGAGCACCTGGCCGGGCTGCTGGGCGGGGCGGCGCCGCTGCCCGGCGAGGCGGTGGCGGCCGAGCAGGCGGCGCCGGTGGCGGCCGTCTGAGCCGAGGCCGGGCCATCGGACCCGGCGGGGCCGCCCTGGTGGGCGGCGGTCCCGCGACGCACCCGGCCGCCGCCCGACGGGGCGGCGGCCGGGTGCGTCAGCGCGCGGCGGCGCGGCGGCGCCGGCGGCGGAGGACTTCGAGCAGCACGACGTTGGCGAGCGCCGCCGCGACCAGGACGGCGACATTCAGCGCGGCGCTGCCGGCGCTGAGCCAGACCGCGTCGTCGCCGCCGGCGCGCGTGGTCGGGGCCCACAGGCCGCCCACGCCCTTGAGCAGTGCGTAGCCGCCGTAGATGAGCACGATCGCCGCGATACCGACCGGCAGGGTCGCGGCGATCGCCACGAGGTAGGGCGGCGCGCTGCCGCGGACACCGCCGAGCACCGCCAGGCTGCCCACGGCCGTCACGTACAGGCCCTGCGCGGCTCGCAGTCCCCGTGGTGCGTTCATCCCCCGCCACCCCCCCCGCCGTTGAACTCCCGTTCGCCCTGTGGTCCCTGACTCTACCCGGGTGCGCGCCGGCCGGGGGGGGGGGGGGGGGGGGGGGGGGGGGGGGGGGGGGGGGGGGGGGGG
>NZ_JAJSYW010000189.1:0-14295 GCF_036815005.1 Streptomyces sp. IBSBF 2435
CCGCACCCCCCGCCGGTCCCCGCGGACCGTACGGCGCCCCAACTCCGGCGCCTGGCGGTACCGGTGACCCGCGCCGTGCCCCGCGCCGCGCGAAGCGTCATGCGCGACGCACTCACCGAGGCCGCAGACGCCGGAATCACCGACCCCGACGCAGCCACCCAGCACATCGCCAGCGCCCTCATGGCGCACGGCTGGTACGTCACCGCCGAGCCCCCACCCCTGACCGCCCACCACCCCACGGAGCAGCCCCGATGACCAGCCAGACCACCACCGAACCGATCCGGTACGCCGCCTGGGCGGACGTCCCGGCCAACACGTTCATGACCAAGACGCAGCTGGCAGACCTCGACCTGCCCCGCAAGCCCGGCAGCGTCGCCGCGGTAGTCGACGGCTACGACTACCGCGACAAGAAGACCACCATCGAGCTGTACCGGATCAGCGAGTCAGCACCCTCGCCCGCGTCCGCCCGTACCCTGACCGCCGCCCGTGCCCGCACCGGCGGCCCCGACCCCCGCCGCTGCACCGACTGCGACGCCCGCCCCGAACTGTCCTGCCGCGCCTACCAAGACGGCGCACGGCGCTGCCAGACCTGCGCCCACATCCACCGCCTGCGCGTCCTGCAGCGCGGCGCCGCCGACGTCCGCGCACACGCCACACAGCGCGCCGCCGAGCTCCTCGCCGATGAGCGCCTGGCCGTCGTACACGTCGACCTCACCGACCGCGGCACCACCCCCTCCGGAACCCGCCGCTCCCCGTCCGCCGCGCGCCTGACCGCCCTCGACCACACCGGCAAGCTGCTGATCGAAACGCAGGTCCGGCTGGTCAGACCCCGCTCGGACGGCATCCCCGCCGGTGCCATCGCTCCTGCCGACGCCGCGCTGCCGCTACGAGCCGCCCTCGCAGACCGGAAGGTGCTGCGCTGGGGGTGGGACGCCCTCGGCCCGCTCACCGCCGCCCTGCGTACCGCCGGCTGGTCCGACGTCATCCCCCACGGCTACGGCAGCACCTACGACCTGCACCAGCTGACCGCGCAGTGGCGCGGCGACCTCGACCCCCGTACCACCCAGACACGGCCGGTCATCGAGCCCGGCCGCGCCGACCGAATGCTCTACCTCCTGCAGCAGATCGCCGCCACAGCGCCCACCTCGCAGGCCGGCGGAACCCCGATCGCGGGCAACGAATGACCCGCCGTCACACCCGCCCCGACCGGTACCGGTCGACCCCGGGTCACTACGCCGCGGTGATACTCGCCGGCCTCTCCACCATCTGCGTGGTGATCGGCACCGCCGCCGGCCCCCGCGCAGGCCTGACCGCGGCCGCGCTGCTCATCGGCCTGCCCTGCGCCGGCGGCGCGGTCCTGGCCGCGCTGTGCCTCGCCGCGGACGCCGTACGCACCGCACGCCACCGCCGCGCCTTCCACCGCGCAGGCCTCGACCAGATCGACCCCCGGTCCATCGCCGACCAGGCCCACACCCACCTCGCCCGCCGACTCGACCAGGAGGCATGACCATGCGCATCCGCGCCGCCGACGTCGACCAGGCCCTCGCCGACGCCGGCCACCAGGAGTCCGAGTACGACCCCGCCACCCAGACATGGGACCCCGGCTACCGCGCCTGGCAGCTCCACCCGCGCGCCGCCGCCCTCGTACACGACGGCCCCGGCCGGGACGACGGCCTGACCGCCTACACCGCGACCCTGCGCGCCGCCGGCTACCACGTCCTCGAGGACGAACCGCTGGACGACCTGCGCCGCCTGATCGTGACCCGCCCCTGATGAACACCACCGCCGAAACCGACGCGGCCGAGGTGCGGTGCCTCACCTGCCACCGCCCACTCGACAAGCCGCTCTCCCGTGCCCTCGGCCGCGGCCCCGTCTGCCAAGCCGGCATCGACCACATCGCACACCGCGGCTACCGCCACCGCCCGCCCACCGGCGACCAGCTCGCCCTCGACCTCGACCTGACCACCACCCCGAAAGGCTGACCCATGGCCACCACCGGCACCGGCCGCGGCGCCGTCACCGACGCGCACACCGGATGGCACTGCACCAACGGCGCATCACTGCTCGCCCGCATCACCGGCCCCGGCCTCGGCCGCCTGCCCGCCGAGCACGGCGTCATCTACGTCTGCGCCGACCACCAGGTCCAGGCCGAGGCCCGCATCACCACCGCCGGCCACCAGCCGGCCACCGACCCCGCCCCGCCCGGGCACCGCCACGACCCGTGGCCCTGCGGCCACATCACCACCCATGGCGAGACCGGCCCCCACCTCGCCGACGCCCTCACCACCCCCGTCACGGTCCACTTCGTACGGACCGTCCCGAGCCCGGAGACCATCACCGCAGCCCTGACCGGCCTCATCCCCCGCGCCCTGCCCGACCACATGACCGCCGTCCTCATCGAGACGGCACCGGACGGCGCCCGGCACACCTGGAACGGCAGCCTCGCAGGCCTGGCCCAGCGCATCCACACCGCCATCTCGCACACCACGGAGCGCTGACCATGGCCACCACCGACATCCCGGGCCGCGTCCAAGCCGCCGCCGACACACTGCGCCATCTCGCGCTCGCCGCGACCCCGGGCTCCTGGACCGCCCTACCCGTCGCGTACGACGCCGGGAAGCAGACGGTATGGGAGGTCCAGGCCACAGCGACCCGAGGCGTCGTAGAGGACGTCGTCACCCACCAGTCCGGATGCGGCGGCGGCATCGAGCACGAGCCCGACGCCCGCTGGATCACCGCCCTGCAACCGAACCACGGACTGCTCCTGGCCGACTACCTTCACAGCCTCGCCGCACGCCTGCGCATGGTCCAGGCCGCCGGCATCGTGCTCGACGAGAACGCCGACCTCGGCATGCTCGCCCTGGTCGACGCCCTCACCTCCGAGCAGGCCTGACCGTGCGCATCGTCATCGAGTCCACCCGGCCGGCTGAGGAGATCGCCGCCGAGCCCGCGACCCTCGCCCGGCTCCGGCTGCTCCTCGATCGCGCCCGGACCGCCCCGCACAACCCCGGCCGAGTGCTACCCGGCGGCCTCCTCGCCCTGCCCCTCATACCGGACACCGCCATCCCCCCGCTGACCGTCCACCTCCGCCCGCACCCCCCGATGGGACCGACCTCATGACCCCTCAGCCGTCCGCCGGCGACCTGGAGCAGCTGCGCGACCAGCTGCGCGCCGAGATCCGCGAGGCCCGCGAGACCCTGAAAGACCTCCGCCGCGAAATTCGCGATGCCCGCACACTGGTCCCGCTGCTCACCGACGAGCTGTTCGAGGCCGAGGTGAAGAAGCAGGTGGGGGAGCTGGGCCGGGTCACCGAGAAGGCCATGGACGACGCCGTCGCTCGGGTCTTCGCGAAGTTCGACAAGGTCCAGGCTCTGCTCATGGGTGAGGACCCGCACTCCCGGCGCAGGGGCCGGCCGAGCATCCCCGACCTGCTGGCCGGCGCCCGCCAGGTCGACTCCGCGCGGCCGGGGGCAGACCGACCGTGAGCCAGTGCCCCATCTGCCGCCACGAACTGCCGGTCGGCGAAGTCGAGTTGTACGCCTGCCGGGCCTGCGAGTACCGCCTGGCCTACGTCCTGCAGCAGCTCGTTGCCGAGATCCCCCTGCTGCACGCCCAGCTCGCCCCGTACCGCTCCCCGAGCCTGGGCAGCATCCACGGCGGCCGCGCCGCGCATGCCCCGCTGCCCGTGGACGCCCGCGTCCTGGACCTGCTCGCCACCCGGTGGATCCCCGACCCCGGCGGCGACGACGCCGGCGGCATCCCGATCGGGCCGCTGCTGGTTGGGTGGTGCTCCCTGCTCGCCGCGGACTACCCGGCCGTCTCGCGCCGGGCCGGCACCTGGTACATCGAGCCCGGCACCGAACCCTGGCCGGCCGCCGGCGGCATCCCCGGCTGGGCCGCCTGGCTGCGCCGCTACATCCCCTACGCCGCAACCTGGCGACACGCACCCGACCTCTGGGCCGACCTCGAGGACGCCCTCGCCCGCGTCCGCGCCATCACCGGCACCCAGCCCCGCACCCGCCCCCGCTGGGCGCCCTGCCCGCGCTGCGACGCCTACGCCCTCACCCGCACCGATGGCCACTGGCACATCCGCTGCCAAGCCTGCGGCCATCGCATGGACTCCGACGCCTACAACGCGCACGCCACCGAAACCGCCGCCCGCGCCACCGCACCGGCGCATCCCAAAACCGCTACCGGAGAAGCAGCATGACCACCGGCGCACCCGCGCCATACCGCGCCGGCGCACCTGCGCCATACCGCGCAGAGGTGCACCGCCTCGCAGGCCAGGGCCACAGCGGGCGCGCCATCGCGCGCCAACTCGACATTCCCGAAACCACGGTGCGCCGGTGGCTCAGCGCGGCCCGCACCGCACCCACAACGGCGCACGCCGCACCCTGCAACACAACTGCGACACATACCGCGCCGCACAAGGCGCGGAACGTCGAGGCCTTGTCACTGCCACTCCACCCGGACCTGTCCGACGACCTCGCCGTCCTCGCTGGGGCTGGCCTGGGCGAGGACGCCGCCGCAGCCACCGCCGCGGTGCGCCTGCTCGCCGATGCCTACCGGGCCGCCTGGGAGTACGGAGACCTCCCCTACGGCGCCCCCGGCCGCGTCCAGATCACGACCCGCATCACCACCCACGGCTGACCTGCCGCACCCCCCTGCCGCAATGCCTCTGATCGCATCACTTGCGGCCTGCCGGACCTGTGCCGACGGGCCGCACCCGGGTTTCGGCTGCGCCAGCGGCCCGTCCTGGGCTATCTGTTGAGCGTGAGATCTCGCTTGAGACGCCTGTTCAGGCACCGTGACGGTGACCAGCGCTTATGGCCAGTCGGTCCAGTCCTGGCCGCCAGTTTCGCCGTCGCCCTCGCCACAGCAGCCAGCGTCTTCTACACCGCCTGGAAACTCCTCGGCGCCCACGGGCTCAAACACGAACCACGCCTCGACTCCGACACCCTGTTCGACCTCGTCAAACTGTCCTTCGGCGTCGTCGCTGGCGCCGGTGCGCTGGTTGCCCTGATCGTCTCCTACCGCAAACAGCGGGTTGATGAAGCCGCCGGCGACCGGGATCGAACGCGCCTATACGACGAACGCTTCACCACCGCCAGCAACCAGCTCGGCGACAACAGCGCCGCCGTCCGCCTCGCAGCCGTACACACCCTGGCCCGCCTCGCCGACGACGCCCGCGAACTCCGCCAAACCTGCATAGACATCCTCTGCGCCTACCTTCGCCTCCCCTACACCCCCGAGACAGACATCCCTCCAGACGACCGACCCGCCCATCACCAGTACAGCGCCGACCGCGAAGTACGACACACCACCATCCGCCTCATCCGCGACCACCTACGCCCCACACCAGACAGTGACCAACCCCACTGGCACGGCCACACCTTCGACTTCACCGGCGTCGCATTCGACGGCGGCGACTTCAGTAGGGCACGGTTCACCGGCGGCACCGTGTCTTTCACCGGGACACGGTTCACCGGCGGCACCGTCGACTTCACCGCGGCGCAGTTCACCGGCGGCACCGTCGACTTCACCGGGGCACGGTTCACCGGCGGCACCGTCGACTTCACCGCGGCGCAGTTCGCCAGCGACAACGTCACCTTCGTCGCGTCACGGTTCGAAGGCGGCACAGTCAACTTCGCTGCTGCGCAGTTCGAAGGCAGCACCACCAAGTTCAGAATGGCGCGGTTCGAAGCCGGAACAGTGCACTTCGGCGCACACTTCACTGGCGGCACAGTCGACTTCAGAAATGCGCAGTTCGAAGGCGGCCTAGTCGCTTTCAGCGCGGCCCGGTTTACCTGTGCCGTCGATTTCACCGCAGCGCTGTTCCAAGGCGGCAGAGTCCTCTTCAGCCCGCTCCAGATCAACGGCGCCACCCTCAACTTCACCGCGGCGCAGTTTACGGGCAGCCACACCAACTTCACCGGGGTGCGGTTCGAAGGCGGCACAGTCCACTTCGGCGCACACTTCGCCAACGCAATAGTCGACTTCACCAGGGCGCAGTTCGAAGGCAGCACAGTCAACTTCACTGCTGCGCAGTTCGAAGGCAGCACCCTTGACTTCAGGCACTCGCAAGGGGTGCGGCCGGACGGCTTGATCGAGCCGGGAGGTTCGGTTCCTCTAGGGGTGAAGTTGCCTCCGTTGTGGCAGCTCGCGCCCTGAAGTGCCGACTCCTATTACCGCTGTCCACCACCTGCTGCCGCACGAGGACTGGCTGCAGCATCGGGCCGACTGACGCTGCCACACCCCGATCGCGCCCGGGCAGCCCGCAGGCAGCCTTGTCGGCGGACTGTCACCGCGGCCATAAGCACGGCCAGCCAGGCTGACACCGCTCCGCCTCCAGCGGAAAAATGGTTGGTGTACGCAACGACTCGCTCGCAACCGCGCATGCGACCCGCGACCCGCAACCAGGAGGCCGACGATGCCCGACTGGACACTGCACCAAGGCGACGCCCTCACCATCCTGCCCACCCTCCCGGCCGGCCTGGTCGACGCCGTCGTCATGGACCCGCCCTACAACTCCGGCGGCCGCACCAACACCGCCCGCCGCTCCCAGAGCGCCCGCGACAAGTACGTCAGCGGCGACGCCACCCACCTGCTGCCGGACTTCGGCGGCGACAACCGCGACCAGCGCGCCTACACCTACTGGCTCACCGTGATCATGGCCCTGGCCCTCAAGACCGCCCGCCCCGGCGCCGCCGCCCTGGTCTTCAGCGACTGGGCGCAGCTCCCGGCCACGTCCGACGCTCTGCAGGCCGGCGGCTGGACCTGGCGCGGCATCGTGCCCTGGCACAAGCCCATCAGCCGCCCGGTCAAGGACGGCTTCCGCCGCGAGTGCGAATACGTCCTGTGGGGCAGCAACGGCGAACCCGCCAGGCACGCCCCGACCGTGTACCTGCCCGGCTGGCTGGAAGGCTCCCAGCCCCGCGGCAAAACCCGCGTGCACATCACCCAGAAGCCCGTCAGCATCATGCGGCAGCTCGTCCGCATCGCCCCCGCCGGCGGAATCATCCTCGACCCGTTCGCCGGCTCCGGCACCACCGGCGTCGCCGCCCTCACCGAAGGCCGCGCCTTCATCGGCATCGAGGACTCCGCCACCATCGCCGCCAGCGCCCGCGAACGCCTCACCGCAGCAGCCTGACCAGCCATCACACCCTGCTGCCACACCGCACCGGATCGCACACCGCGGCCCGCCGGCACCCGCTGCCGGCAGGCCACCACCAGCGCTAGACAATGATCATGAAGTAGCGCATACTCCGTGTCAGCACCACACGTATGCCCACCGACCCCCGCTGAGCGGGGGTTCGTGCATTTCGGGGGGTGACCGTGACCGTCTGGCTCACCGCCCACCAAGCCGCCCAGCATGCCACCCAGGCCCGGCGCGCACTGTCCGCCGGCGCCGCCGAGGTCACCGTCACCACCGTCTACAGCTGGGCACAGCGCGGCCACCTCACCCACACCGGCATGGACGACGACGGCCACCGCCTCTACACCCTCGCCGACGTCGCCCGCGCCGAGCGCGCCACACGCGCCCGCGCCCTCCGGCTGGTCGGCATCGGCCAGCGCCCCTGAGCTACCCCTGCGCCGTACCGGGAGCCGCGCCCCGGACCGCTGTCCCGCGCCACCCAGGCGCGGGACAGCGGCACCCACCCCACCGCGAAGGAGACCCCGTGCCCGACAGCACACACCTCGGCCCCATCGCATACAGCGCGTACGGCCAGGTCACCGGATTCCGGACCTACGACGGCAGGCCGATGCCCGCGTGGGAAGCGCTCGGCGACACCATCCAGGCCGCCTGGCACGCGGCGGCCGAGGCGATCACCACCCACCATGCCGACGCCGCGCAGGAGGCAGACGTGAACAGCGACCACGAGCAGCCCACCACCCAGACCGCTGGCGGGCAGACGCCGAGCCAGGGCCAGATCGTCCTGGTCGGAATCGATCCGCTGAACAACAACGGCTGCCCGACCGCGCCCGCGATCATCACCCAGACGTGGCCCAGCGGCCTGGTCAACGTCCGGATCATGCCGGACGGCGACTTCCCCACCAAGCGCGCCACGTCCCTGTCCTACGTCGGCACCGTGGCCGAACTCGCCCCGGGCCGCTGGACCTGGCCGCCCCGCGCCTGACCGCCCCGCCCGGTCACAGGCTGGTCACAACCACCTCCCACCGGCCCAACCATCGCCACTCTGGGCGGATGCACCCACATCGCACCCCCTTAGCCGTCGCAGCCGGCGCCGTACTGCTGCTCGCTCTCACCGCCTGCAGCGGGGCCGACGCCAGCGCCAGCGATCCGGCACCCGCCCACCGAGCGACGACCCACCGGGCAGCAGCGGCCACCGCCGCGCCCACCAAGACCGTCGGCAAGTACGACCAGACGTGGACCAAGGGCTACGCGGACACCCCGTGCTCGGACTTCCTCACCACCATGACCGACCACGAACGGTGGGTCACCGCCGCCGACATGCTCACCAACCTGCGCCAGGTCGACGGCGGCGACGGCCTGCCCGACGACTCCGAGGTCGACCGGTTCCAGACCGACATGGCCACCGCCTGCGAGGGCGGAAGCACCGTGAAGATCACCGACATCGGGACCTCGGTCTACCTGATCGACCCCACGTACAAGCCCTGACCTGCCGACGGGAAGGGGGCGCGGCTGTGCCCACCCGCCGCTCCCTGCACGTCTGCTCACGTCCAGGCTGCCCCAACCTCACCGACACCGGCCGCTGCACCACCTGCCGCGCCGCCGCCGAGAAGGCCCGGGGCAGCCCACGACAGCGCGGCTACGACCAGGCCCACGAGAGCCGGTTCCGCGCGCCTGTCCTGGCACGCGACACGGTGTGCGTGCTGTGCGGCGAACAGCCGGCCCGGCACGCGGACCACTGGCCGCACGACCGCCGCGAGCTGGTGCGCCGCGGCCTCGACCCCAACGACCCGCGCTACGGCCGCGGCCTGTGCGGTCCCTGCCACAGCAAGCACACAGCGGCTGAGCAGCCCGGAGGCTGGCACAGATGACGATCATCAGCAGAAGGCAGCTCCTGCTGATCGCCCAGGCCGCCGAGGCATGACCGCCCTGCGGAACGCCGCCTTCGACCACACCACGCCCCTTCCGCCGGCCACCGTCGAGATCGTGCCGGGTGTCGCAGCCCTCGCGGTGACCGGCGACAAAGGGCTGAGCACGGGCTTCTACGCGCTGGTCATCCCGGTGGCCGCGGACGCGGCCCGGCCCAGTCCCGTCACACTCCGTCACCGCACCCCAGGGGGGGACCCCTTCCGGCGGTGAGCGCACGGACCGACGGGGAGGGACATAAAGATCTGTACGGGTCTGGGAGTCCGCCACCCCCTTGCCTGATGATCACCCGCAACCCTCAGTGACGAGGCCCGGCCGCAACGGACTGGCCCTGACGTGCCGAAACGGCGCGAGGAGATGATCACTATGGGCGGAATGGGGCCTGCCCCGAAGCCGGCGGGACAGCGCGCGAGGCGAAACGCCACCGTCGCGATGACCCGCCTGCCCGCTGGCGGCCGCAAGGGCCGCGCCCCGATCTGGCCGCTGATCGATGACGTGCGGAAAGCCGCTCTGCTGGACGTCAACGAGGGAGTCGTGCTGCGACTTCTCGCGGAGCTGGAGGACTCCGAGCTGTACGGGGCCGCGCGGGTGTCGAAAGAGCGGAAACTGGCGGCTGCGGAGCTGGAAGTGGCTGTTCTGACGCGTCAGATCGCCGCCCAGCGCGGTCTGGAGACCAAGCTGTGGCGCGAGGTCTGGAAGACGCCGCAGGCCTTCGCATGGGAGCGCCTGGGCTGGACCCGGGAGGTCGCGCAGTACGTCCGCTGGAAGGTTCTGGCGGAGCTGGGCGACATGGACGCGGCTAAGGAGGCCCGGCAGCTGTCGGACCGCCTGGGGCTGACGCCGCTGGCTCTGCTGCGGCTGCGTTGGGAGGTCGTGCCGGATGAGGATCTGGCCGAGCGGCAGCGGCCGCAGCCGGTGGCACCGCCCGCTCCGGCGGCGGCGCAGCCGGCGGATCCCCGCTCGATCCTGCACGCGGTGTAGGCCCCGGTGGGCCTGCTCATCGTCCCGGGTGCGGACGCCGAGCCCTGGCCCACGCTCGGCGGGCAGGTCTGCCAGCTGCTGGAGACGTACTGCGTGCACGGCCCCGGCGACCTGCGCGGGCGGCAGTACACGCTGGACGACGAGAAGCGCGCGCTGATCTACCGCTGGTACGAGGTGTATCCGCAAGGGCACCCGCGCGCCGGCAAGCGGCGCTTCAAGCGGGCCGGCCTGTCGGTCCGCAAGGGCACCGCCAAGACCGAGCTGGCCGCCGCGGTGGGGTTCGCCGAGCTGCACCCCGAGGGGCCGGTGCGGTGCGACGGGTTCGACGCGTACGGGCAGCCGGTCGGCCGGCCGGTCACCGACCCGTACATCCCGATGGTGGCGTACACCGAGGAGCAGACCGAGGAGCTGGCGTACGGCGCACTGTTCGTGATGTGCACCGAGGGTCCGGACGCCGACCTGTTCGATGCCGGCCTGGACCGCAATCCTGCGGGGCGAGGGCGGCGGCAAGGCCGAGGCCATGGCCAGCTCGCCGAACAGCAACGATGGCGCCAGGACGACGTTCCAGCACTTCGACGAGACGCACCGCTTCATCCTGCCGAGGTTGAAGGCGTCCCATCAGACGATGCTGGCGAACATCCCCAAGCGGACCCTGGCTGACCCGTGGTCGCTGGAGACGACCACGACGTACACGCCCGGCGAGGCGTCGGTGGCCGAGGGCACGCACGAGTTCGCCGAGCTGATCGACAAGGGCAAGGTCACCGAGCGGACGTTCTTCTTCTTCCACCGCGAGGCCACGCCCCGCACGGACGAGGACCTGGCCGACCCCGAGCAGATCCGCGCGGCGGTCCGCGAGGCGTCCGGCCCGGCGATCGCCAGCTGGCCCGACTTCGAGGGCCAGGTCGACTCGATCGTCTCGCTCTACAACCAGCCCGACACCGACAAGTCGTACTGGGAGCGGGTGTGGCTCAACCGCCGGGTGGTCGCCGGCCGCCAGGCGTTCGACATCAAGCGGTGGGAGCTGCTGGCCCGGCCGGACTTCACCGTGCCGGACGGCGACGCGATCACGATCGGCTTCGACGGGGCGCAGTTCCGCGACGCCACCGCGCTGATCGCCACCCACATCGAGACCGGGTACCAGTGGCCGCTGGGCATCTGGGAGTGCCCGCCGAACGCGGTGGACTGGGAGTGCCCGGAATACGAGGTGTACGACGCGCTGAAAACGGCCATGAACCGCTGGCGGGTGTGGCGGGTGTACGCGGACCCGCCGTACTGGGACGGCATGATCAACCACTGGGTCGGCCGGTGGGGGCAGGACAAGGTCCAGGAGTGGTGGACCAACCGGCCCAAGGCCATGGCGTACAGCCTGGCCGCGTACAAGCGGGCGATGACCGCCGGCGACGTCACCCACAGCGGCGACCTGGTGCTCCGGCAGCACATCGCCAACGCGAGGCGCAGGCAGCTGCGGATGCTGGACGACCAGGGCCAGCCGCTGTGGGTCATCGAGAAGGAACGCCACGACTCCCCGTTCAAGATCGACGGGGCGATGGCGGGATGCCTGTCCTGGGAGGCCCGCAGCGACGCGATCGCTGCCGGCGTCACCCGCAAACGCCCCGGCGGAATGGTGGTGATGTGAATGGCCTCGGCCATGGACGACCTGTCCGATCAGGACTGGGCGGCGTACCTCTCGCGCGCCCACGACGCCGAACTGCCGCAGCTGCAGGAGTTGAACGCCTATTACGAGGGCGAGCAGCCCCTGAAATACCTGCATCCCGAGCTGGAGAAAGAACTCGGCGAGCAGATGACCCAGCTGATCATCAACTGGCCGAGGCTGGTCGTCGACTCGGTCGAGGAACGGATGGACGTCGAGGGGTTCCGTCACCCTGAGACCGAAGAGGGGGACAAGGAACTCTGGCGGATCTGGCGGGCCAACGGCCTGCACGTGACGTCGCAGCAGGCCCACGTGGACGGCCTGGTGATGAAGCGCGGATTCCTGGCGCTCGGTACCAACGAGACGGACGCGACCACCCCGCGGGTCACCGCCGAGTCCCCGCTGCAGATGTACGCGGACTTCGACCCGGCGACCCGCGAGGTCCGAGCGGCCCTCAAGCGGTACAACGACGTCGACCCGCTCACGGGCACGCTTCTGGCCCGGCACGCCACCTTGTACCGGCCCGGCAAGACGGTTTTCTTCGATTCGGGCGCCCCGGGCACCTGGAAGGAGACCGACCGGGACGAGCACGGCATCGAGGAGCCCCTGGTGGTCGTGCTGCCCAACCGGGCGCGGCTGCTGTTGCCCGGCGGGGTGACCGAACTCGCCGACGTCCTGCCGATCTCCGACGCCGCGTGCAAGATCGGCACGGACATGATGGTCGGCTCCGAGTTCCACGCGATGCCCAGGCGCTGGGCGCTGGGGTTCGACAAGGACGACTTCGTTGACAGGGACGGCAAGCCGCTATCGGTCTGGTCCCGGCTGGCCGGCCGGATCTGGGCGACCGCCCGCACCCGCAAGGAAGACGGCGCGGAGGTCGGCCAGTTCCCGGAATCGGACTTGAAGAATTTCCACAGCACGATCGAGCTGCTGGCTCGGATCGTCGCCAGCCTCGGTGCGCTGCCGCCCAACTACCTGGGGCTGCTCGCCGACGACGCCGCCAGCGCCGACGCGATCCGCTCGCGGGAGGCCCGGCTGGTCAAGCGCGCCGAGCGCAAGCAGCTGCCCCTCGACGGCGGGTACGGGCGGATGAACCGGCTCGTGGGCCGCCTGCGTGACGGCGGCTGGGATCCGGCGCTGGCGCAGATCGAGACCATGTGGCGGGATCCGGCGACACCCACGTACGCGCAGAAGGCGGACGCCGTGGTCAAGCTGCACTCGGCGGGTCTGCTGCCGACCGAGCAGGCGTGGGAGGACCTGGGCTACACCGACGCCCAGCGGCAGCGGATGCGGCAGATGATGGACGACCAGGCCACCCGATTGTCCATGGCGGACCTGCACGCCCTCACCATGGCGCCGCCCACTCCCACACCCGACCCGAACCCGCCCGCCCCGCAGCCGGCCCTGCCGGCGGCGGCGTGAGGTGAGTGCCGGGATTCCCGTCCAGGAGCACGCCCAGGTCGTCGCCGCGTACGGCACCGCCCAGCGCCGTGCGGCCGCGGTCACCGAGGCCCAGGCCGCCGCCTGGTGGGGCAGGCTCGACACCGCGGACCTGACCGGGTCGTGGCTGCGCGCGGTCGGGCCGGCCCTGATCCGGCTGCTGACCGCCGGCCAGCTCCTCGCGGCGACGCCGGCGCAGCGGTTCGTGGAGACGATGGTCATAGCGGACGGCCTGGTGAACCACTACGACCACGGTGCGACCCGGCTGCTGCCGCGGGCTGTCGCCGGCACCGCCGCTGACGGCCGGCCTCTGGACAGCCTGCTCTACCAGCCGGTCATCCACACCAAGACGCTGCTGGCCTCGGGGTCGACACTTCCCGAGGCGATGATGTCCGGCCAGCTGCACCTGCGGCGCATCATCAGCTCGGAGGTCGCCGACGCCGGCCGCGGTGCGTTCAGCGTCGCGACCGTCGCCAACCGGACCATCACCGGCTTCGTACGGACCATCCGCGCCGGCGCGTGCTCACGGTGCGCAATCCTCGCCGGCAGGTGGTACCGGTGGGACGCCGACTTCGACCGGCACAAGCGCTGCCAGTGCTACGGCGTGCCGTCGACCAGGTCCCGCCCGGGCCGGCTGACCGATCCCATGCGGTTCTTCCACGGCCTGGACAGGGCCGAGCAGGACCGGCGCTTCGGGGCCGGAGGCGCCCGGGCCATCCGCGACGGAGGCAATATCTACTCGGTCGTCAACGCCGCCCGGTCGACCACCACCCTGGACGCCTACGGGCAGCGGGTGGTGGCCACGCTGGAGGGCACCACCCGACGCGGATCCTTCTACCGGCAGATGCTCCGCGAGGCCGAGCAGAAGACCGGCACCCGCTTCGCCCGGGACCGCATCGAGCTGCAGCAGGGCCTGCCGAAGTTCGAGCTGCGGACACCGCGGCTGGTGCCGGCCGAGATCTACCGCCTGGCCGCAGGCGACCGCAGTGAGGCGATCCGCCTGCTGCGGCGCTTCGGCTACATGACCTGACCGGGCCGAAACGGCATCCGGTCGCCACCCCAGCCCGAAACGGGAGTCCACCCATGGCCACACCCCCCGAGCCGACCCCTGCCCCGACACCGGCAGTACCGCCCGCCCCGGCGC
>NZ_JAJSYW010000190.1:0-14149 GCF_036815005.1 Streptomyces sp. IBSBF 2435
GGGGAGGCCAGGGGGTGGTCGGGGGTGGGGGCGGGCATGGCCTTGGCGCCCTTGACCTGGAGGTCGGCTCGACCCGTTACTCGAAGAAAATAGTCCACCGGAAGCGACGCAAAAAAACCCGCGGTCAGGGCGGTATGTCTTAGTTGGGGCATTGCCAAACTGTTGATGCCGCTAACATGCGCCGTGCCCGGCGGAACGATCGCCGCGTACAGTGCCCTCTCAGTGTCGGGAGCGACCTGACGACGCCACGCCAGCCGAGTGAAGACGGTAAACCGCCGCCGTGCCCGTTCTACCAGCGCCGCATCGACCTGGTCGCAGGGTACGTTCTCCTCAGGGACAAGCCTCGCGCGCGCAACCAGCCGACGGGCGCGCGCCACCGCCTTTTCGGTCCCTCGCAAGCGCATGAGTTCTTGGTAATCAACCCACCGCTCCTGAGCCGCCAGGTACTCCCTGCTCCTGCCCGCCACGCGAACGTACTCCGTATCTGCTACGTAGTCGGTCGTCAAGGTCACCAAGTCGGCGCCGAAGGGATCGTTGCTGTTGGCATCATGCCGCTTGAAAACCGGCGTGGCCACGCTGAGCTGGTTTCCCTTTAGGATCACCCGGCGCCACCTGTCGGGTTGGTACTCCTGGCCGGTGATGGGGTCGGGCCGGTTGTAGTCGATCAGGCGGTCCTTCTTCGCTCCGCTCTCATCGTATCCGCGGGCAATCTGCGGCCTCAGGCCCCCCAACCGTACCGGGTAACTCGCCAACGCTTCGATGGCCGCCGCTTCAGCAGTACTTACCGGGAAGAGCAGCCGGACTTGCTCAACCGGCCGATCAGTCTCATCCATCAATTTTTGCCAGAGGGAAAGTTGATTGGCATTCACCCGAACGACTCGTGCCACGTGAGGCCGTTCGTCAAACTGTCCGTTCCGATACCGAATCCCTGGCACCTCACCGGAGCCATCGTGCTTAGCGGAGTTACGCAAAGCGTCCGCTGAAACCAGCCACGACAGGTGGTCGAAGCCGATATTCCCGGGCCGGCCGTAGACGTGCACACCAAAATGGGCGGCATCTCCAACCGGCTTCGGGAAGAATCGCTGTCCGGCATTGACGAAGTCTCCGTGGATACGGAGCCTTCGGTAAGACGCCTCTCGAAGCGCTCCCTCCTTAACCCCAGTGAAGTGCGTGTCCGGATGAACCATCCCGGCCGTCCCATGCCCCGATGTGTGTGCCCACACTTGCGACATAAACGCCCGGTACAGGTCAGGCTGCGTCCCCGTCAGCAGTGGATACATCTGCGGCGACCCAAACACCGCGACCTGCGCGCTGGTATTGGTTAGCTCCCCCAGCACATACTGTCGTGCCTTGCTCTGCCCCAGCACCTCCCGACGCCGGCGCTCCTTGTCCGCCGTCGACGCCTTCGCCTCCAGCTCGAACCATGGCTCATGCTCCGCCAGCACCGCGGACTCATTCCACCGCGGTCGCACCCACGGCGGGTTGCCCACCTGGAGGTCGAAGCCGCCGCCCTGGGCGAACACGAGGGCGAACTCCAGCTCCCAGTGCAGGAAGCCCTGCTCATCGGCAACGTCCCGCACCGTCCGCAGCCACGGGAATCGGTCCTCCGGATTGCCGGCGTCCATGCCCAGGAAGCTGGGCAGGTTCTCCTCCCACACCTTGAGGTCGTCGAGGCTCTGGAAGCCGTCAATAAGCATGTTGCCGTCGGGCACGTCGACGGTGCCGAGCATTGCCTCAAGGAACTCCAGCCAGTCGTCCAGGTCCTTGAGCGGCACGGCCGCCCGTCGTTCCGGCGCCTTCGCCCTTGTCGTGCCCGTCTGCACCCTCTTCGGGACGATCTCCTTCACTTCGACGACCTCGTCGCGGAGATCATCGAAGGAGGTCTGCTCAGGCCCCAGGGAGAACAGTGCCGACACCTCGACGTACCGCGGGCTCGCGGAAGCCGGCGGTTCCGCGGCTTTGTCGGCCGCGACGGCGGCCTCAGCCGTATCCCTCATCGGCGGGACCGTGCCCAGCAGTTCGCCGAGACCTTCCGCGTCACCGACCTCGGCCCGCGGCGCGTACTCCAGGTCCGTCCCGTCGAGCTGCGCAGCCTTCTCGGCGGGCCAGAACCACAGGGCGCACCACGCGTCCATGATCTTCTTCAGTCGCCAGTACGGGGTGTCGGCGGCGTTGAAGAGGTCTTCCAGGACCTTCTCCTTGAGCACCGCCTGCTCCGGGCGCTGGAGGAAGGCATACTCGGGGTCGTTCGGATCGGCACGCCACACATCGATGTGACGGGCGATCTCCTGCTCGGAGAGTTCCATGCGCTTGACGACGGCCGCCCACAGGAACTCCGCGCGCCGGGCGGCGTCCCGCAGCCGCGTGTACTGCGACGCCGCTTCCGTCTTCGGCTTCCTGGTACGCGGGTTGAGCGCGACCGTGCCGTCCTTGTTGAGGTGCGCGCTGCTGCGCTTGGGCCGCTTGAGGATGCCTCTCTTCCAGACGGCGAGGCGCGCCACCTCATCCGGGGCGAGGTCCTTGGCCTCCGTGGAGCCGGCGACCGCGGCCCAGCCGGGGCTCGGCAGCAGGAACTGGTGGACAGCGCCGTCGGGAAGCGTCTGCGGCTCGCCGTCCTTCAGGAAGGGCAGCGGTGTCGGCGCGAGCGGGTCCTTCGCCTTGAGCCACGCCTTGTCCGCGCCGGCCACGTCGTCGCCCGCGAAGATCGAGCGTCGGGCGCCGATGAGGGAGTTGCCGCGCCGCAAGTGCAAGCCGAACCAGGGGGCACGCATGCCGAGGTGCATGGTGTTGAGCCAGAGGGACACCTCGGCCAGTTCGACGCCGGTGGGGTTGAGGTCGACCCCGTAGGCGTTGTGCAGGGCGACGTACGCCTTGACCTTCTGCTTCTCGGTGATGGCGCTGTCGGCCGGGATGCTGACGCCGAGTTCCTCCTGTCGGCGGCGCAGGTATTCATCGGCGACCTGGTTGATGGCCTCGTTGAGGAACGCTCCGGAGCCGAGCGCGGGCTCGCAGATCTTGAACGTGAGCAGTTCCGAGGCACGCGTCTTGATGATGTTGTCGTGCTCGTCGCGTTCCTGGTCGAGGCGGTGTTTCAGGGCGAGTTCGACCGTGACCTTGGTCAGCGACTCGGGAGTGTAGTACGAAGCCGAGGTCTCGCGGTCGCGGCCGGCGAGCCGGTACACGAAGGAGCCCTTCGGGTATCTCTTGGCTCCCCGCAGGCCCTTGCGGGCGTCGTCCTCGCCGTAGTGGACCAGGGTGCTGTCCGGGTACTTGTCCTGCTTGCGGGACGGGACGAGCCACGAGCCCTGTTCCGGGTCCCCGCCACGGGCCACCTCGCACAGCTCTTCGTCGGCGATGATGCCGGTGTAGGACATCAGGCCCTCGTAGACCGCGCCCAGCTGGTTGATGCCGAGGTTGCGGTAGGAGATGAAGCCGCCGCGCTCACCACGCTTTCCCTTCTTCATGGTGAGCAGCCGCAGCACTTCGTGCAGGGCGTCGTTGCGCAGGCGCAGGTCGAGCCAGCGGGGGTCGTCGTCCTCGTCGCTGCGGGGGTCGAGGACGCCTCGGCCGATAAGGCGGATGGCGTCAGGATCGAAGAGCGCGCTGCGCAGGGGGTCGAAGCGCAGGCCCCGGTCTTCGGTGCGGCGGGCGGCCTTGGCCTTGAGGGTCTCCTCGTCGTCCCCGGGCTGGTCGTCGTCGGGCTCGCTGCCGTACTCGCGGTGGCCGTAGTTGACCTTGTTGAACAGGACGTCGAGGGATTCGTAGAGGTGGAAGCCGTTCCGTGCCTCCTCCTCGACGAGCTCCTCGTCGCGTTCCACGAGTTCCCGCAGGCGGGCCATGGAGTAGCCGGCCTCGTAGGACCCGTCGTCGGCGGGGAGGATGCCGAGTTCGGGACGGGCTTCGGCGTACAGCAGGAACAGGACGCGGTAGAGGTAGCGCAGGGCCTCACGGGTGAGTTCCCGGGCGAAGGGGATCTTGGGGCTTTCGATGACGGCCGGGGTGACGTCGTTTTGCGGCTCGGCCATTCGGCGCAGAACTCCGTTGGCGATGATCTCCACGGAGCGTTGCAGGCCGTATCGCAGTTCGGTGGACACGCCCGCCGCGTTGTCACCGGAGGACTTGAGGAGGAGGTCGATGCCGCGGCTCTGGTCGTTCTCGCCGGGGCGAAGCATGTCCAGGCTGAACAGGGCGGCGATGGTGCTGAGTTCGCCCTGCTGCGCGCGGTCGTTGCGTTCGAGTGCGGCGTCGAGATTGACCGCGAGGTATCGGCCTTCGCTCCATGCCTGGCGGTCAGCGAGGACGAGCACGCCGCCGCACAACAGCAGGACGAAGCGCGGGTGCGGGCCACCCGCCTCGCCGATTTCACTCTGGAAGAGCCAGGAGGCGAGGGCGGCTCCGGTGTCGTACGACTCGCCCGTACCGGCGCGGAAGGGCGCGAGCAGCCGTCCCGCACCTTCTGCGTTGAGCGCGCTGTCGTTGTCGGCGGACCAGCCGCAGTCGAGGGCGATGATGCCGTCGCCGTGGTGGGCGACGGGCAGGATGTAGTCGCGACCGGCTCGGTGCACGGTGAGCTCGGTCGGTGCGGGGTTGTAGCCGAGAGCACGCAGGACCGTCTGGTGCCACTCGGCGAGCCTCTTGGTCCACTCGGGGTTGTTATACGTGGAGAGGCGAGCGTCGTCCTCGGCGTCGGCCTGGGTGGTCTGGGCGAAGTAGCCGCGCAGTTCCTCTGCGAGGTAGGGCGTGCGCAGGGTGCGTACCAGCTCCCGTGGTGTCCTGCGTGGGTCGTTGTCGTCGGTCTCGCGCACGGCCCAGCGGGTGAACAGGCCCTTCTTGAGGTCTGTGCCGAGTTGTTCGGCGAAGTAGTGTGCGGACAGGTACTCGCCGCGGTTGGTGAAGGAGTCGAACTCGGTGCTCATCGCGCGGTTCCTCCTTCAGCGGCGTTGTGGGGTTCGAGGACGGCCAGCAGGCGGAGCATGGGCGCGCTTGCGGTCTCCAGGGACGTGACGAGTTGCAGCCGCCGCCGCGCCGTGCGGTCGAGTTCGGCTTCGTTCGGGCGGGCGCTGGCGAAGAGGGCATCCTGGCGCCATGCGGCGACGCGGCGGCGGTAGGGGGCGAGCGTCTCATCGATCTTCCTGCGGTACTCGGCCTCCAGGGCCATTAGGTGGCGCTGTGCGGCGTCGATGGCGTCGGGTACAAGAGCGCCCAAGCCGGGACGGTCGCGAGGTTCGGCTCGTCCTGGCATGTTCGGGCCCACCCCGTAGCGCTCCAGCGTGTCCGCGGTCAGCTTCTCGACGACGGGGTCGCCGGGGAGGTGGGAGACGGCCATCCACTCGACGACCGTGGGCTTGCCCAGGGCGTTGGAGTAGATGCCCTGGACCAGGTAGGTCGGGGTGTCCACCGCAGCGGCCAGCACGGGAGCCTTGTGCCGTCCGATCTCGACCAGCACCTTGTCCGTCAACCAGTCCAGGACCGGGTGGATGTCGGTCAGGTAGGAGACATTCGGCCACTGGGACTCGGTGGTCTCGCGGGCGGCCTTCAGGCGTGCGCCGGCGAGGTCCTTGGAGAAAGTGACCCGGATACGGCCTGGTCCGTTTTTCCGTGGCAGGATCTCCTGCTCGTCCAGGTACGACCTGGGAAGCGCCTTGAGGCGGTACAGCAGGTCCCTCGGAGGTTCGAAGGCGATGGTGCCGTTGTCATCGCGGCGCAGGGAGAGCATGTCCTCGGGGTTGGGGTGGCAGACCTGCCGCAGTGCCTCGTCGAAGTAGTCAGCAGTGGACCTGAAGAGCTTCGGCACCTCAGCACGTGGCACCTCGGGGTGCTCGTGGACAGCTCCGACCTGTCCGAGCAGCCCGGTGAGGAAGGCGGCCCCGCCCTGCTGGGACTGCTTGATGGACTGCTCGACGGTGCGGCCAGCGACCAGGTCCTGGGTGAGGCGGTTCTCCTCCTCCTTGGCCCGGTAGAGGCCCGTGACGGCCTCGGCCGATCCTTCGATCTTGTGGGCCTCCGCCTCGCGTTTCAGGAGCTTCTCGCCCACGAGACGGTCGTCGAGGGTACGGGGGCGTCCAGTGGCCTCGTCCGTGCGCCACGGGACGTCACTGGTGAGGATCAGCGCCCGGAACTCGGGCTCGTGTTCCTGCCCGTACCGGTCGATTCGGCCGTTGCGCTGCTCGATGCGGATCAGGGACCAGGGCAGGTCGTAGTGGATCAGGCGGTGGCACTGCTGGTGGAGGTTGACCCCTTCGGAGGCCACGTCGCCGGTGAGCAGGACGCGCACGGGATCGTCGCTCAAGCCGAACTTCTCGACGATGTCCTGCTGTTCCTGGTCGGTGGTGGCCTCGCCGTGCATGACCTGCACCGCGCCGCCGAATGCCAGCCAGGGCTTCTTGTCGTCCGGGCTGGTGGCACCCTTGAAGCCGAGAGCAGCCGGCACGGCCGCGGCCAGCCATTTCAGGGTGGGGATGCTCTCGGAGAACACCACGACCCGGACGTCGGATCCGGGTCCCACACCCATGGCACGCAGTTCCTTCACCAGCACGGTGAGCTTCGCCGAGTCCTGGTCCTCGATCTGCTCGACCAGGCGTTGCAGGTCGACCAGCGCGGCCCGCTCGGCCTTCCGCGCCGCCTCGCGTGCCGCCGGGTCCTCGGGCCGAATCTGCCGCTTCGCGCCGCTCCCCGACTTGTCCACGACCGGACTGTCGAGGGTGCCGATCCGGGTCTTGACCGTTGCCAGCAGTGCCTTGTGCGAGGACAGGAACGACTTCAGCAGGCGGTAGGGGACGAGCTGGTGCCTGCTGACCGACGTCGCCGACGGGTCCGCGGGAATCCAGCGTGTGGCCAGTTCCTGGAAGACCGCGAGTTCCTTCGCGGTGGCTGGAGCGTGGATGGGCATGGAGGGGCCGCGGTCCGCCCAGGCGCCTTTGAGCGACTCCCGCACTTCGGGCGACGTCTTCGTCCGCCGGATGTAGAGGTGACTGAGATCGTCCACCTCGTAGTGGGAGGGGTCAGCGATGGCGGCCTCGTCGAGCATCCTGACCAGCTCGGCGAACGAAGCGGCGTCACCGTTGTGCGGGGTGGCCGACGCCAGCACGAGCGCGTCCGTCTTGCGGGCCAGCAGGCGAGCCAGGGCGTTGTTCTTCGTGCCGCGGTTGACGAGGTTGTGGGACTCATCGACGACGACGGCATCCCAGTCGGTGTGCTCCAGGTGGTGCGCGTACACGTCGCTCTTGAGCGTGTCGACGGAGATGATCACACGCTTGAAGTACGCGAAGGGGTTGCGCCCCGCAGGGATGTCCTGCTGCACCCGCTGGATGCCGGTCGAGTCCAGCCGGACCAGCGGGATCCCGAACCTCGTCCACAACTCGCGCTGGAACTGCTCCAGCACGTGCTGCGGCGTCACCACCAGGATCCGCTCGCCGCGCCCGCGCCGGATCAGCTCCGCCAGGAGAACCCCGATTTCCAGCGTCTTGCCGAGACCGACGACGTCAGCGATGAGGATCCGCGGCTGCGGGTTCTTCATAGACAGCGCCAGCTCCGCCGGCCGCAGCTGGTGGACCTGCTGGTCCATGAGAAAGCCGTCTGCCAGCGCCAGGCCGTGCTCGGTCTGGGGGAGGAATGCCTTGCGAATGATGGCTTCGAGGAAGAGCCGGGAGCGTCGGTGGTTCGGCGAATCGTCCGGCACCAGCTCGGTCTCGCGCGGGTCCAGTTCCTGTACGACGTCGAGCCGGTCGTAGAAGGTGGCCTCCACACCGCGGACGAACGACGAGACGCCGGTGACCTCGACCATCCAACCGTCACGCTGAGTATGCGTGCACTTGCGGACGAGCCAGAGCTCGTCGCGGATCAGGACCTGGGCACCCGGCGCATACCCGCCTGAAGCCGTGACCCGCTGCTGCGGCACATCCTCGTCGGATCCACCGGCGCGTCCCCCTGCATCGCTCCGACCGCCCGCGGTCTCCGCCTCGACGCTCAACACCCGCTCCGAATCCTCACCCGCGACTCACGTTGTGCCTGCACCTCATGTGGGTCTTCACCACATGAGGTGTACGAACGGTTCCGAACCGCTCCATCCACCCATTCCGCCAAGTTTCTCACCACGCGCTGACAGGTCCGCGGTCACAATGCGGCGCTCGCCGCGTACCCCGCCCGCAACTCATCCGCCACCCGCTTGGACGCCGGTGGCCGCCCACTCGATCGCCGCGGCTTCGGCTCCGCCTGCCCGGACGCAACCGGCTCGGCCGACTCCGGAACTAGGAGGGCCGACTGCTCATCCGCCGCATCCGGCGCGTCAGTGGCGGGGCTCGTCCGAGGACCGTCGAGCGGCGAGTCAGGAGCGCCTTCCACGATCCTGGCCTGGTCCTCAAGCAGCCGCTCGAACGACGGGGACAACGGCTGCTCGGCCGCGTCCGCCGTGCCGCCTGCGGTCGTACGCGCAATCAGCGCCAACCGAGCGTCGGCCGGCGCCAGACCTGTGGCGTTCAGCAGCTCGGCACATGCGTCGGCCACGGCGTGCAGCGTCGGCCTGTCCTCCGGGAGGTGGGCGAGCGTCGCGGCGATCAGCGGCTTGAGCTCCTCTGGCACGCCCCCCAGATCGGGTCCGACGTCAGGATTCGCGACCTGCATGGCGATGGCCTCCCACGCCGCGCCGTCATACGGATAGTGGCGCGCCGCCGCGTACAAAAGCACCGTGCCCATTGCGTAGACATCCGCCGCCGCCGTCACCTTCGGGTGCCCGCTCGCCTGCTCAGGCGGCATACAGCGCACCGTGCCGATGATCATGCCGCTGTGCGACAAGGACTCCTTCGCGGCGTCCATGAACGCGCCGAGCCCGAAGTCGATGATCGTCGGCCCTTCCTTGCCCATGATCACGTTCTGGGGCTTGAGGTCCCGATGAAGCAGCCCCGCCTCATGCACTGCGCCCAGCCCTTCGGCGAGCAGCGCACCGAGGCTGGCGACGAGAGGCAGGGGCAGTGCCCCGTCCTCGTCCACGCAGGCCAGAAGCGTCCGTCCGGCCACGTACTCCATGGCCAGCCAGGGCCGGTCGGCGAACGGGTCAGCGTCCAGGAACCGCGCGACCCTGTTCGTGCCGACGACGGTTCGCGCTATGAGCGCCTCCTTCTCGAAGCGCGCTCGCATCAGGGGATCCAGCTTGTCGCTGCGGATCCGCTTCACCGCCACCGGATCACCGCCCGGCGTGTAAGCGAGGTAGACCTCGCCCATGCCCCCCGAGCCCAGCTCCTTGGCCACGGTGAACCGGCCGATTCGCTCAGACATTCCCACCATTTTGTCGTTCAGCGCTCCCTCACCCGCCCGAGCGCCTGCAAACCAGGACTGGGCACCGAAACAGCCTATTCGCTCCCGCTCAGGCGCAGGTCGGGTTTGCACCGTTCGAAGGATCTGAGAGGGCCACGTCTGCTGGGGCGATGAACCGCGGGGTGCCCACCCTCACGAACTAATTGAAGTGCTGACGCTCGGGATTCGGCGACCGTCGACCGCCTCCGGGCAGCGCGATTGGGCAGGCCAGAGTCCAAGCCTCCGGGAGAAAATTGAGAGACGATCATGGAAGAATCGCGCATCGAGACATAGCCAGGCCAACCCCACAACCCCTGACCTGGAACTTCGAAAGCCCCGCAAGGCAGCGGGCGGTCTCGCCTCACACGGGACGAAGAGGTAGCCATTCGCTTCAGCCTGAGTCAGTCCCGTACATGGCGGATGCGGACATGGCTGCGACCGCCTCGGCCGTCGGTGTACTCGACGCGGGTGCCCGCCTCGCGCCACAGCAGCGCGGCACCGAGTTCGGTGAACGGGCTCAGGACCTGGGTGTCGTCAATGGTCGGTCGCTGCGAGGTGATCTCGTACTCCTCGACGGCGTCGGTGCCATCGAAGATCAACCCCACCAACCGGCCGGGGGCTACCACCGGGCGGCCGGAGGTCCGCGGCGCTGTGGGCACCGAATGGAGGACTGTCTGCAAGTAGCCGGCCCGCTCTTCGAGCTGTTCCCGGCGCTTCTCGCGCTTGCGCCGGCTGTCGTCTGTTTCACGCGGCACCGGTAGCTGCAGTTCTGCCAGAGCCGCGCGGATTTGAGTCAGCTCGTGCGTGAGGCGCTGCCGCGATGTACCCGCGAGAGCGGTGATGGGGAAGGTCTCCCGCGTCACCCCGGCGGCAGGACCAGTGTGGGAGGTGTTAACCGGCGGACGGCCGGGGGAACGACGCCGCGCCGGTGCGCTCACCGGTTCACGGCTGGATCGCGCGGCCGGCACAGAGACTGCCGGCCGAGCGGACCCCTGGGGGGTCGGCGTCGTGGCGCGTTCGATGGGCCGGGTGACCGGGGCACTCGGCACGGCAGCACGCGCTATCGCGCCTTCGACCGCTGTGCGCAGCCGGAACTCGGCTCCGGCACGGTCCCGGTACCAGTCGGTGCCCCAGATGCGGTGGAGCTCCCAGCCGAGGCCACGCAGCACGCCTTCTCGAAGCCTGTCGCGGTCTCGTGCCGCTTTCGATGAGTGGTACATGGCGCCGTCGCACTCCACGCCGAGCACGAAACGCCCGGGAAGCTTGGGGTGGCGGATGCCGAGATCGATGCGGTAGCCGGCAACCCCGACCTGCGGCTGCACGTCGTATCCCAGCTTTTGCAGAACGGCGAGCACCGACTCCTCAAACGGACTCTCCGGTAGGGCGTCTCCGTCTACCACCGATGGGGCCAGGGCCGCCAGACCACTCTGGGCGTACCGGAGGTAGCGCTGGAAGTATCGAAAGCTCTCGCTGGCGGTCTCCCGCATCTGCCCCGGGTCGAAGGAGGCAATGACCTCCATGCGGTAGCGAGCCCGAGTTGCGGCGACGTTGAGGCGACGCCATCCGTCGGGCTTGTTCATCGGGCCGAAGTTCATGGAGAACTTGCCGTTCGCGTCCGTCCCGTACCCGACGGACATGATCATCACATCGCGTTCGTCGCCCTGCACGCTCTCCAGATTCTTCACGAAGAAGCCGTCCAGTCGGCCCTCGGAGAAGCTGTCATCGAGGTCGGGCCTGGCACGTCGGGCGACGTCCACCGCGTCCTGGATCGCCACTGCCTGCGACTGTGACAGGGCCACCACACCGAGTGACTTGCCTTTGCGGGTGGTGAAGTGGTGGATCACCCGTCGGGCGACCTCGGCTGCCTCGCCGGGGTTGTCGTGGGCCGCGCTTCCGGATCGGTAGACGCCGTCCGTCGCGCGGAAGAATGCGACACCGACGTCCTCTCCCTCGGCATGTGCGCCAGGGAAGGTGGTCATCGACTCCTTGTAGAACTCGTGGTTGCTGAAGGCGATCAGCGCTTCGTGGCGGCTGCGATAGTGCCACCGCAGCGACAGGCTGGGGAGCAGGCCGCTCGCTTTGCACATGTCGAGCACGGAATCGAACCGCTCCGGCAGCTCGTCGTTCTCGGCTTCTACCTCATCGTCGCCGGTGGAGGAGAAGAACGACGTCGGGGGCAGCTGCTTCTGGTCGCCTGCGACGATGAGCGAACGTCCGCGGTAGACGCAGTTCACAGCGTCCTGTGGGAGGACCTGCGACGCCTCGTCGAAGATCACGACGTCGAAGTCGATGTCCGAAGGCAGGAAGCGACTGACGGTCAGCGGGCTCATCATGAAACACGGCTTGATCAGTCGCACGGTGTCGCGAGCCGTGTCGAGCAGCTCCCGTACCGGCTTGTGCCTGGTCTTCTTCTCTCCCTCTCGGCGGATCAGCACGGCTCCGGGGTCGATCACCGTCCTAGGCCGACGTGCGTCACAGGCCTGGATGACCCGCGCACGGGCGTAATCGGTGAGCTTGGCGTCCAGTTGCTGGAATCGCCTCACCAGTCCGTCGCGGTCGACGGAGCGGGTGGTCGCCAGCCGCTTGTCGACGCTCAATTGCGCATCCGCCCAGGCCCGCAGCACTGCCCGTTCCACTACCTGAGGAAAGTCGTCGGGTTCGACGCTGCGGCGTACTGCTCGGTCGACCAGGTCGCCCAGACCCAGTTCGTCGAGAACGCTGCGCCCCTCGTCGTAGGCACGCCATTCGTCCGGACCGCCTCGATCCGTGCCCAGAACGTCGAGAGCCTGCCGCGCGGCATCGGAGCTCAGTTGCAACGCCGCACGAAGAGGAACTGCCCGCTCCGCACGGAAGAGGTCGACCAGCCCCTCGGATGTCTGCGACCACCTTCGGTCGGAGGCTTCGAGCTCGGCGTCGGCGTCGGCGTCGTAGAGGATCTCGGCGACCGCTGTCCCCATCGCCGTGCTCCCGTCCATGCCACATGCAGCGCGGAGTTCGGCGACCCATTCACCGGCCACCGTAAGGGCTGTCGCGTTGGTTGCACGTCCCTCGTAGAGGCCACCGAGCAGCTTCCGATCGGCGTCCGCTGCAGACTCGAAGGCAGCGGAGGCAGATCGCGCCACCCGCACCTTCTGGACCGCGGTGCGGGATGCCGAGAGCGTCCATCTCCCTGGGGGGAGGTGCCCGCCACCGCCCGCAGCCGCGGTTTCCTCAACGACGCGGATGAGCGGTTCCGCCGCCCGCAGCGGTGCGACGTGTGCTCTGCTCCAGGCAGCAGCTGCGAGCAGGCTGCCGGCTTCCAGCTCATAGGAAGGCCCCACTGCCGGTGGGAGCACCAACGAGTTCCGCCACTCGGTCAGCCGCGCAACCGCCTCATCTGCACTCTGTTTCGCCGCAAGATGCGGTGCGCCACCTGCGGCCAGCTCACGGGTCAACAACCCGTGATCCAGGACGCGGGGCGCCAGCGCCGCGATCTCCTCAGCCCGGGCGACAAGAACGTCCACCATGGCGAAGTCGGTTTCCTCGCCCTTCCACAGCGGGCCCAGAGCCGAAGCGTGGCTGACCGTCTCCGCGCCGAACCCCCTCGCTGCCTGCTGCCACGCCACGGCAGCCGACAGCGCGCCAACAACCGCCTTCGTGACTTTGCCGCCTCCGACGAGCCACGACCTGACGAGCCGGCTATCGGCGCGGCGAGCCGATGACAAAGCCCCTGTGAAGGAGCGGTGCACGGTGGCGAAGCGCTCAGCGACCTCACCCAGTGATTCCTCGTCCAGCACCTGCTCGGTGAAGATCACCTCCGCCCGTTGCCGCGCCGTGGCCAGTACACGCGCCGATTCGCGTAGGGTCTGAGCAGCCCTACGGGCGTCAGCGAGCCCCACAGCTGTGAGCCAGGATGGTTGCGGCTTGGCGTCGTCCGGTAGAGCAGCCGACGCCGCCAGGCGTCCCAGGCGGAGAGCCTCCTCACAGGTTTCCGGCTCCGGCAGCCCGTACATCCGAGAGACAGCCGCCATCGATCGGCTCGCCTGCTCCAACCCGTCCGCGTCCCCCTCAAGCCGCTCCGCGAGATGGCGGACCTCATCTGCGGTGAGTGAAGCCAGGTCCACAGGCGGTGGAACCAGTGAGGAAAGCGCTGTCTCGGCTGCGCTCGGCTCGGAATCCACCCCCAGGGGCAATCGGTCCCATGCCGAGCCAAGCTCCTGCTCGGCGGGACGTTCGGCCGCAGTCAGCTCATTCATGCGCTTCAGGAAGGCCCGCACCTCGGTACGCAGCGACTCCGGATCCGCGGTAAGCCATTCACGGGGCAGGTGTGGGCGCCTGGCCGCCGTCTGCAACACGGCTGCCAGCCGGGAGGCGGCCCAGGGGCCGTCCCAGCTCAACGCATTCAGCAGGTCGGCATGGACGGTGAGGGCCGAGTCGAGTTGGCTGAGCGCCTCGGAGGCCAGATCCAACGCCAGGAGGGGATTCCCGCTGTCCTTCAATCCGTACCAGGAGAAGCGAGTGCCTTCCAGCGCTGGGCGCCAGGACACGGCTACTTGAAGCGCGGCGTTCTCTGCGTCGCTGAGGCGCTGCTCCGACAAGGCGCCCGCGTCGAAAGTGTCGCTCGCCGGCAGTGGATCGGCTGTGTCCAGAAGCGCTATTCGTCCCAACGCGTCGTGCAGGGACATGCCGAGTTCTGGCCTGATGTCATTCATCGCCGAGGCGTATTCGGAGAGCTCCTCGCGCAGTTTCCGTGCGCGTCCAAGTTCCACCTGGCTGCCGCCCGTGAAGCTTCCCCGTTGACCTGGACACCTGGAGACTGGGACCTGGTCCCAGAGGAAGTAGAGCCAGGTGAGCAACAAGCAGGGCAAACGGTACTCGGAGG
>NZ_JAJSYW010000191.1:0-14118 GCF_036815005.1 Streptomyces sp. IBSBF 2435
CCGGCAATCCGTCGCTGCACCAGGCGCCGACCATGGTCGCGCCGCTCGTCCCTCCCCCCGGCCAGCCGGGCCCGCCGCCCTTCGGGCAGGTGCCGCCGCCGGGACCGACCCCGGGCCAGGTCCCCGGCCAGGCCACCCCGCCGGGACCGCCCGCGCCGCCCGGATACGCCCAGCCGCCATTCGGCCAGCAGCCGCCGCCCGGATACGGAGCGCAGCCGCCATTCGGCCAGCAGCCCCCCGGCTACGGGGCCCAGCCGCCGGTGCCCGCGCAGGGCGCGGGCCTGGCCGCGGCCATGCAGAAATACCGCGAGCTGCCCACCGGCCAGCGCTGGACACAGCAGAATCCCAAGATGATGCGCGCCGACCTCAGCCAGGCCGGCGGCCAGCCGGTGCTCGCCCGCCAGGGCAGCATGGTGCTCTACCAGGGCAAGGTCGACTTCGGCTACAAGGGCGCCGGATTCTCCGGCCGGATCGTCGGCAGCATGACAGGCCAGGAGATGCAGCTGATGCGCTGTACGGGCGGCGGCCAGGTCTTCTTCGCCGAGAACGCCGCCTATCTGCACCCGATCGAACTGCAGGGCGACGCCATATGCGTGTCCGCGGAGAATGTCCTCGCCTTCGACGAGAGCCTCCAGCACGAGGTGCGCAGGATCGAGGGCCACGGAATTCCCGGCGGCGCGCTGTTCACCATGCAGTTCCAGGGCACCGGCACGGTGATCGTGAAGACTCACGGCACCCCGGTCGTCCTGCCCGTCACCCCGACCACCTACGCCGACAGCAACGCGATCGTGGCCTGGTCGGCCGCCTCCCAGGTGATCGTCTCCAGCCAGGTGCGGCTGCGCAGGACCGCCTACCCCGGCCACAGCGGTGAGACCGTGAACCTCCAGTTCCGCGGTGCTCCCGGCAATTTCATCGTCGTCCAGCCCTACGAGGTGTGACCCGCCATGGACCAGCAGATGATCGCGGGCTACGCACCCACTCCGGTGGCCGCCCGGATGGAGAACCACGGCACCTCGATGCTGAAAGTCGCCATGGCGACCGGCCAGGACCTCTTCGCGCGCACCGGCTCCATGGTCGCCTACGAGGGCTTCGTGCAGTACGAGCCGAATCCGCCCGCCGTGCGCCAGATGGCCTCGGCGTGGCTGACCGGTGAGAGCACCCCCGTCATGAAGTGCAGCGGCGACGGCCTGCTCTATCTCGCGGACTACGGCGCCGACGTGGTGTGCCTGAACCTCAACAACGAGTCGGTGTCGGTCAACGGCACCAATCTGCTCGCCTTCGACGCCCACCTGACCTGGGGCGTCGAGCGGGTCAAGGGCCTGGCCAAATTCGCCGGGCAGGGCCTTTTCAACGTCGGCGTGTCGGGTACGGGCTGGGTCGCCGTGACCTCCCGCGGTACGCCGATCGTGGTGGACTGCGGCAGCGGCGCCGACGAGACCTATGTGGACCCCGACGCGCTGGTGGCCTGGTCGTCGGGACTGAAGATGAAGGCCAAGCGGAGCTTCAAGGCGTCGTCGCTGATCGGGCGGGGCAGCGGGGAGGCCTTCCAGATCGCCTTCTCCGGGCAGGGCTTCGTGGTCGTACAGCCGAGCGAGGACAGCACCGACCGCCTGCGGGCCCGGGGCTGAGGGGGAGCGACACATCATGCAGAGTCCGCTTTTCGCGTTCACCGAGGTCCAGAACCAGGACCACTACAGCCTGCAGAATTCGTATCTGCTGCGGGTCCGCCTCGACGGCAGCACCGGCCCCGACTGCCTGGCCCGCAAGGGCTCGATGGTCGCCTACCAGGGCATGATCGAGTTCGACGGCGAATACCAGTCGCACCAGCAGCGCGGGGCGCGCGGCCGCACCGGCGAGGGCCTGGACCTGATGCGCTGCTCGGGCCAGGGCACCGTCTATCTGGCCAATCTCGCCCAGCAGATCCACATACTCGACGTCGACCACGACGGGCTGACCGTGGACAGCGCCTACGTCCTCGCGCTGGACTCCGGGCTGCACTGGGACGTCATCGCAGTCGACAGCCAGTTCGGCCTGTCCGCCACCGGGCAGTACAACCTGAACATCTCGGGCAGCGGCAAGGTCGCCCTGATGACCTCGGGAAAGCCGCTTCTGATGCCCGTCACCCCCGACAAGTACGTGTCCTGCGACGCGGACGCCGTCGTCGCCTGGTCCAGCAGCCTGCGGGTGCAGATGCAGGCGCAGACCAGCAGCAGCTCGGTCTTCCGCCGCCGCGGCAACACCGGGGAGGGCTGGGAGCTGAACTTCGTCGGCCAGGGCTACGTCCTGGTGCAGCCCAGCGAGCTGATGCCGCCGCAGAACATGCCGCTCGGCGGCGGCCTGCGCGCCCAGTACGGCGCGGGCCCGCAGGGCTCGCACGCGCAGAACCAGGGCAACATCTGGTCGAACTGACCCGCCCGGCTGCCGGCCGGGACCCGCTCAGAGCAGCGCGCGGGTCCTGGCCAGCAGTGAATTCACCGAGCCGTCCGCCACGTCGGCGACCTCGTCGTAACCGAACCAGCGCAGGTCCAGCGACTCGTCACTGATCGCCTCGACCGCGCCCGGCGGCGTGACCGCCGCATATTGCACATCCAGATGCCAGGCGCAGGGCGTCAGGTGCCGGTCGAGCTGCACCGGACGCGGTACGAGCAGCCGCAGCCCCTCGATGCCGGATTCCTCGGCGCCCTCGCGCAGCGCGGTCCGCGCCAAGGTGGTGTCCTCGGCCTCGCAGTGGCCGCCCATCTGCAGCCACATCCGCAGCTTGGCGTGCAGCGTCAGCAGAACGCGCTCTCGCGGCGGGTCGATGACCAGGGCGCCGGCCGTGATGTGCCCGGTGGCGCACGGCTTCCACAGCCCGTCCGGGTGCGCGGCCAGATACGCCAGGTAGTCCTCGCGCAACGCGTCCTGACCGGGGTCCGGCGCATCCCAGCCATCGAGCACGGCGACCGCGTCCTTGTGCAGTGCGCTCACTTGCCGCGCTCGCCGCCGTCCTGGCCGGTGTCCGCGTCGCCGCCCTTGCGGGGCTGCTCGCCGGAGCCGGAGCCGGAGCCGGAGCCGGCGGCGGGATCGGCGCCGGAGGCGGAATCGGTCCCCGGGTCCTTGGCCGTGCCCGAGGCGCTCTTGTCCGCGGCCTCGCCGAGCATCCTGTCCAGCTCGGAGAAGTCGAACTCGGGGGAGTCGCGGTGGACGAAGCCGTCCGGGTCGTCGAGGTCGGCGGCGGTCGGCAGCATGTCGGGGTGCGCCCACAGGCCGTCGCGCCCGTCCACGCCGCGCGCGTCGGTCAGCGACGCCCACAGCCTTGCCGCGTCCCGCAGCCGCCTGGGCCGCAGCTCAAGCCCGATCAGGGTGGCGAAGGTCTGCTCGGCGGGGCCGCCGGTCGCCCTGCGGCGGCGCAGCGTCTCGCGCAGCGCGCCCGCGGACGGCAGATGCGGGGCCGCGGCGGCGTGCACGACCGCGTCCACCCAGCCCTCGACCAGCGCGAGCGCCGTCTCCAGACGGGCCAGCGCCACCTTCTGCTCCGGGGTGTCCTCGGGCTGGAGCATGCCCTGCTGCAGCGCCTCCTGGAGCTGCTCGGGCTGCGTCGGGTCGAGCTGGCCCACCGCCTCCTCTAGCCGGGCGGTGTCCACCTTGATGCCGCGCGCGTAACCCTCGACCGCGCCGAACAGATGCGCGCGCAGCCACGGCACATGGGCGAAGAGCCGCTGGTGGGCGGCCTCGCGCAGGGCGAGGTAGAGCCGCACCTCCTCCTGCGGCACGCCGAGTCCGGCGCCGAAGGCCGCGACATTGGCCGGCAGCAGCGCGGCCTTGCCCGCGGGGCCGAGCGGCAGGCCGACGTCGGTGGAGCCGACCACCTCACCGGCCAGGGTGCCCAGCGCCTGCCCGATCTGCGAGCCGAACATCGCGCCGCCCATCGAGCGCATCATGCCGAGCAGCGGGCCGGTCATGGCCTGCATCTCCTCGGGCAGCACATCGCCCATGGCGCCGGCCACCCGCTCGGCGAGTGGGTCGACCAGCTCCTTCCACACCGGCAAAGTCGCCTCGACCCACTCCGCGCGGCTCCACGCCACCGCGGTGCCGGAGCCGGAGGGCAGCGAGGTGACGCCGTCCAGCCACAGGTCGGCGAGCCGTACCGCCTCCTCGATCCAGGCGCGGTCGGCCCGGCCCACGGTGGCGTCCTTGACGCCGTCCGGGGTGCCCTGGGCGACGGTCTGCCGGGCGATGTCCTTGGCCATGTCCCAATTCACCGGCCCGCCCTCGTAGGAGAGCATCTGGCCGAGCTGCTGGAAGGCCGCGCCGAGGTCGGTGGGATTGAGCGAGCCGAACATCGCCGCGAACGGGTTGTCGCCGCCGCCGGGGCCGAACGGACTGCCGCCGCCGAAGCCGAAGGGATTCCCCGGCTGACCGCTCCCGCTGCCGCCCTTGCGCTGCTTGCCTTCGTCGCCGTCTTCCGGCTCCTCGGGAGGGACGCCGAATCCGAATGGAGTGTCGCTCACGGGATTCCTCGGATCTGTGTCGTGGTGGGCTGTCGTGGTCGGCCGGGTGTGATGGGCTGTACCTCCAAGCCTAGACACCTGTCCGGCAGGATGGCTGCGTACGTCGTAGCAGGTACAGCCGAGTACGCAACTGAGACAACCGTGGGAGACACCCGGTGAGTTCCCCAGAAGCACACGTTCGCCCAGAGCGGAGCGCCGCCAGGAGCGCCGCGGGACCGGTGGTCGCGATCACCGGTGCCGCCTCCGGCGTCGGCCTGGCGCTGGCCTCCCGCCTGGTCGGGTCCGACCAGGTCAAGAAGGTCGTGGCGATCGACGAGCGGCGCGGGGACGTGCCCGGGGCGACATGGCGGGTGCTCGACGTCCGCGACCCCGCGATCGCCGAGAAACTGCGCGGCGCGGACGTCGTGGTGCACCTGGCGGTGGACCTCGATCTGGAGTCCGACGCCAAGGCGCGGTCCGCGTTCAACGTGCGCGGCACCCAGACCGTGCTGACGGCCGCCGCGGCGGCCGGGGTCCACCGGGCGGTGCTGTGCACCTCGGCAATGGTCTACGGCGCCCAGGCGGACAACGATGTGCCGCTGGCCGAGGACGCGCCGCTGCGCGCCACCTCGGAGGCCAGTTTCGTGGACGACCTGCTGGAGATCGAACGGCTCGGCCGCAGGGCGCCGCGTGCGCACCCGGGGCTCAACGTGACGATACTGCGGCCCGCCGTGTTGGTGGGCGGCACCGACACCGCGCTGACCAGGTATTTCGAGTCGCCGCGGCTACTGGTGGTCGCGGGCAGCCGGCCCTGCTGGCAGTTCTGCCATGTCGATGACCTGGTGTCTGCGCTGGAATATGCCGTGCTGGAGAAGGTCGACGGCGAGATGGCGGTCGGCTGCGACGGGTGGCTCGAACAGGAGGAGGTCGAGGAGCTGAGCGGTATCCGCCGCATGGAGCTGCCGCCGGCCATAGCCTTCGGCGCCGCTTCCCGGCTGCACCGGCTGGGCCTGACCCCGTCACCCGCGGGCGACCTCGCCTACACGATGCACCCGTGGGTAGTCAGCGGCAGCCGGCTGCACGAGGCGGGCTGGCGGCCCCAGTGGACCAACGAGGAGGTGCTGGCCGAACTGCTGGAGGAAGTGGCGGGCCGCAATTCCCTCGCGGGGCGGCGGCTGGGCCGCAAGGACGCCACCACGCTGGGCGCGGCGGGCGCCACGGTCGCCCTGGTCGGCACCGCGGCCCTGGTCCGCAGGGCGCGCAAGCGGCGTGGCATCTGACGGCCCGCGCACGTAGCGGCAGGACATCCGACGGCCGGGCGGGAGTGGAAGCGCCTTTCCGTATCGCGGGCAGATGGGGCAGCATGGTGCGTATGGCATCCACCGACCGCTCCGATCCGATCCGCCTGCTGGCCGTCCGCGACACCCCGCTGTCGCTGGACGAGGTCTTCGCGGCAGTCGGCGACGACGCGGCGGGCGGCAGCACGCTCTTCGTCGGGACGGTACGCGACCACGACGGGACGTCCGGCGCCGCGGTGACCGGCCTGTCGTACTCGGCGCACCCCTCGGCCGAGGAGGAGCTGCGCCGGGTCGCGGAGAAGGTCGCGGCGGACTTCCCGGTGCGCGCGCTGGCCGCCGTGCACCGGGTGGGCGACCTGCGGGTCGGCGACCTCGCGGTGATCGTGGCGGTGTCCTGCCCGCACCGCGGTGAGGCCTTCGCGGCGAGCCGCCGGCTGATCGACGACCTCAAGAGCGAGGTGCCGATCTGGAAGCACCAGACCTTCGACGACGGCACCGAGGAGTGGGTGGGCTGCTGAGCCCGCTCCCGCCGCGGTGCCGCCCGCGGGGCAGCCGGCCGCCGGGTCGGCTGCCAGGAGGAATCGGGTTGCGTAACCCCGCGCCCCGGCGGAGCGTTGGTCCCTTGAGTCGTTAATCTGCTCATAGGTCCGTTTTTGCTGATGTGCGGGGTCGGGAGTTCGCTGTGGCAGCACTCGCTTGGTTGCTCATCCCCCTTGTCGGTGTCCTCGTCGCCGTGGTCTGGGCGCGCTGGGCGGCGCGCCCCCGCACCACCGCGGACGGGGCGTCCCTGGCGGGATACGAGCGGTTCCGCGCGGCCATGCAGCCCGGTGACCTGCCCCCGCTGCGGCTCGGAAAGGGCGAGGCGGGCGACGCCGACGCGACCGACGCGGAGCCTGTGTGACACCTGTGCCGCCGCTGTGCGGGCCCGCCGTGTGCGCAGGTCGGCGGCGTACTCGTCCGGACTCACCCGGGGAGCCGAATCGGCGGCCCGTCACGTAATGTCGTCCCATGCCCAGCCGTACCGCGACGCTGCTCGCATCGACACTGACGCTGATAGCGCTGCTGAGCGTCGCGCTGCTCGTGCCGTCCCCGTATTCGGAGATGTCGCCGGGACCCACCGTGAACACGCTCGGCACCTACGGCGGCGACACGGTGATCCAGATCGCGGGCCGGAAGACGTATCCGGCGGACGGGCACCTGAACATGACGACGGTCCGGGTCACCGGCGCCGACTACCACATGAACCTGATCGAGTCGGTCTTCGGCTGGCTGCGGCACGACGACAAGGTCGTCGAGCACGACACGCTCTACCCCAAGGGCCAGACCGCCCAGCAGGCCGACCAGCAGAATGCCGAGGAATTCACCCAGTCCCAGGACAGCGCCAAGGTCGCCGCGCTCAAGGAGCTGAAGATCCCCGTGCCCGCCCGGGTGATCGTGGGCGCGGTGATCAGCGGCGGCGCGTCGCAGGGGCTGCTGCACGCCGGTGACGTGATCAAGGCGGTGGACGGCACCCCGGTCACCCAGCCCGACGACGTCGCCAAGCTGGTCACCAAGCACAAGCCGGGCCAGAAGGTGGTCTTCACGGTCGTCGGCGCCGCCGAGGCCAAGGGCAAGTCGGCCGACGGACTGCCGAGCCGGCAGGTGACGATCACCACCAGGAAGTCCGACGACACCGGGGCGAACCGCGCGGTGGTCGGCATCCAGGCCGGTGTCGAGCACCTCTTCCCGTTCAGCATCGACATCAAGCTCGCCGACGTCGGCGGCCCCAGCGCCGGCATGATGTTCGCGCTCGGCATCGTGGACAAGCTCACACCGGGCGACATGACCGGCGGCAGATTCGTGGCGGGCACCGGCACCATAGACGACACCGGGAATGTCGGGCCGATCGGCGGCATCAGCCTCAAGACGATCGGCGCCCGCGACAAGGGCGCGCAGTATTTCCTCACCCCGGCCGACAACTGCGGCGAGGCCGCCAAGGACGTCCCGCACGGCCTCACCCTGGTCAAGGTGAAGACCCTGGACGACGCCATGGCGGCGCTGAAGGACATCAAGTCCGGCGACACGGCCGCCCTGCCCAGCTGCACCAAGAGCTGAGCCGCCCCCGGAAGCGCGCAATGTGCCGCGGCGCGTAGCGGACGCGGCACATTGCGAAGCCGTGGCACTTGGCACGGCGCATCGCGCGCAGGAAGCGCGGTCAGCGCCGGAACTACGCCTCGAAGGTCGCGGTCAGCGCCTCCGCGAGCCCCGGCACCAGGCTCGCACCGGTCAGCACCTCCGACGCGGTGTCCTTCGCCCGCAGTCGCACCGCCGACTCCCTGGCGCCGCCCCGCAGCACCGCGACCGTCATCCGCACCTCCTGGCGCTCCGGGTGCGCGGCCACCCAGGACGCCAGCGCGGCGTCGTCCAGGTCGTCGGGGATCGCCGCCTCAGCCGACGGCGGCAGCATCAGCCGCTCCACGGTCAGCGCGCAGCCCGCGATCACCTCGGGCCAGGCGATGGTGGCCAGGAATTCGTCGAGCGCGGTGCCCGACGGCAGCTCCTCCTGCTCGATCGGGGTGAGCCCGCCCGCCGCGCTCTGATCGGCGAGCCCGAGCTGATCGGCGAGACCGGGCTCCTGGGTGCGCAGCTGAGCGGTGTCGACAAGGGCGAACAGCCGTGCGGGCTGATCCCAGCCGAGACCGGCCGCGTATTCGTCGATCTCCAGTACGGCGCGGGTCAGCGGGCTCGCCGCGAGCGGTGTTCCATCGGTCGCAATGTTGGACATGGCGGCTATCCTCCCCCCTTCCCGGCCGGAATCGGGAACCGGCCAAAGCGTCGCGAAGTTGCATCTGTGGGAGTCCGACCGGGACGCCGCAGAAAACGCCGACATTTCGAGGTGCGCACCCTTGGTTTTCCAGATGCCGGACCGCGGCGAAGGTGCGGCAGAACCCAGCAGAAGAGCCGGCCGCCCGTCCCGCAGGGTGATCGCCCTGCTCATCGTCCTCGGCGTGCTCGCCGTGCTGATGATCGGGTTCGTGATGTTCGCCGGCGTCTGGACGGACTGGCTCTGGTACCGCTCGGTGCGCTACTCCTCGGTCTTCTCCACCATGGCGTGGACGAAGGCCGGGCTCTTCGCCGTCTTCGGGCTGCTGATGGCCGGAAGCGTCGGTTCCACCATCTACCTGGCGCACCGGCTGCGTCCGCCGCTCAGCGCGATGTCCAGCGAGCAGCAGAATCTGGACCGCTACCGGATGGGCCTGGCGCCGTACAAGACGTGGGTGCTGCTCGGGATCAGCGCGGTCGTCGGGCTGATCGCCGGCGGCGCGGCCGCGACCCAGTGGCGGCTGTGGCTGCTGATGAGCAATGCCACGCCCTTCCACACCAAGGACCCGCAGTTCCACAAGGACGTCTCCTTCTACACCTTCGACCTGCCCTTCTACCGGTTCCTGCTGAACTTCGGCTTCGCGGCGGTGATCATCTCGCTGGTCGCCGCGGCCGTCGTGCACTACCTCTACGGCGGGCTGAGGATCACCTCACCGGGGGCCAGGGCGACCTCGGCGGCCACCGGGCACCTGTCGGTGCTGCTCGGCCTGTTCGTGTCGCTCAAGGCCGTCGCCTACTGGCTGGACCGCTACTCCCTCGCGGTGCGGTCCAGCGGCTTCAGGACCACCGACAACTGGACCGGGCTGCGCTACGTCGACGCCAACGCCTATCTGCCCGCCAAGACGATCCTGTTCTTCATCGCGGTGATCTGCGCACTGCTGTTCTTCGCCACCTTGTGGCGGCGTACGTGGTCGCTGCCGACCATCGGCTTCGGCCTGATGGTGCTCTCGGCGATCCTGATCGGCGGCCTGTACCCGGCGATCGTGCAGAAATTCCAGGTGCTGCCGAACGAGGCGGCCAAGGAGGCGCCCTACGTCCAGAAGAACATCGACGCGACGAGGGCCGCGTACGGCCTGACGAAGACCGAGGTGACGGCCTACCCCGGCAAGCCCGGCGCCAAATCCGCGGCCCGTGCCGCGGGCAGCCCCGCGGCCACCGCCGGCGCCACGACCCTGCGGGCCGACGCGGACTCCGCGGCCAGCCTGCGGGTACTGGACCCGAATGTGGTCTCGCCCACCTTCCAGCAGCTCCAGCAGAGCAGCGACTACTACCAGTTCCCCTCGACCCTGGATGTCGACCGCTACCCCGGCGACGGCAAGGAGCAGGACACCGTCGTGGGCCTGCGGGAGCTGAACGTCAACGGCATACCCAAGAGCAACTGGATCAACGACCACTTCAAGTACACCCACGGCTACGGTGTCGTCGCGGCCAAGGGCACCGAGGTGACCGGCGGCGGCAGCCCCGACTTCATCGAGCAGGGCCTGCCCGCAGCCGGCGGCCTCGGCGGCAAGGACGGCTACGAGCAGCGGATCTACTTCGGCGAGCAGACCAAGCAGTATTCGATCGTCGGCGGCCCGACGCCCGAGCTGGACTACGCGGACAAGGGCCACGAGACGACGACCAGCTACGCAGGGAAGGGCGGAGTGGGCCTGGGCAATCCGCTGACCCGCGCCGCCTACGCGGTCAGCTTCGGCGAGCCGAAGATCCTCTACTCGGGGGCGATCGGCAAGGACTCCAAGATCCTCTACAACCGCACACCCAAGGAGCGGGTGGAGGCGGTGGCGCCCTGGCTGACCATCGACGGCGATCCCTATCCGGCGCTGGTCGGCAAGCACGTGGTGTGGGTGGTGGACGCCTACACCACGAGCAACAGCTATCCGTACGCCTCGCGCACCACGCTGGGCGACACCACGGCGGACTCGCTGACCGACAGCCAGCGCTCGGTGATCGCCCAGCAGAACCAGGTCAACTACATCCGCAACTCGGTCAAGGCCACCGTGGACGCCTACGACGGCACGGTGGCGCTCTACCAGTGGGACACCCAGGACCCGGTGCTCAAGACCTGGATGAAGGCCTTCCCCGACACGGTGAAGCCCAAGGCGGACATCCCGGCCGACCTGCTGGCGCACCTGCGCTATCCGCAGGACCTGTTCAAGGTGCAGCGGGAGATGCTCACGACGTATCACGTCACCAAGGCGGCGGATTTCTCCAGCGGCAGCCAGGTGTGGGCGGTGCCCGACGACCCGGCGGTCAAGAGCGGCAAGGCGGTGCCGCCGTATTACATGAGCCTGCGGATGCCCGGCCAGAGCGCCAAGTCCTTCTCGCTGACCACCACCTTCACACCGAGCGGCCGGGACAATCTCAGCGCCTTCATGGCGGTCGACGCCGACGCGGCCGGCGACGACTACGGCACCATCAGAGTGCTGCAGCTGCCGACCAGCCCCACGGTCGACGGGCCCAAACTGGTGCAGGCGAAGATCAATTCCAACAGCCAGTCGGCGCCCAAGATCAACGACCTGAAGCGGTCGGGCTCGGACTCCACGGTCGAGTACGGCAATCTGCTGACCGTGCCGCTGGACGGCGGGCTGCTCTATGTGGAGCCGGTCTACGTACGCACCACGGGCATCGACTATCCGCTGCTGAGCAGCGTGGCGGTGCTCTACGGCGGTGACATCACCTACGAGCCGACGCTGTCGCAGGCCCTCGACGACCTGCTCGGCCCGGCCGCCGGCGGTACGTCGGGCACCAAGCCGCCCGCTGCCAGTACGCCCGCAGGGATCCCGAAGGCGCCACCAGGCGGCGGCACGTCTTCGGCCACGGGCGACCCGGCGCTCCAGCAGGCGCTGTCCGACGCGCAGAAGGCGTACGACGACGGCCAGGCGGCCATGAAGAAGAATGACTGGGACGCCTACGGCGACGCGCAGCAGCGGCTCGGAGACGCGCTCAAGCGGGCCGAGGCCGCGGGGAAGGCGGGCACGGCTGCGGGCGGGAGCGGTAAGCCGAAGAGCGGCAGCGGTACGCAGGGGAGCACGCCGGGGGGTTCGCAGACCCCCGCGAAGAAGGGCTGAACGGGTGACATCCCGCGTCGTGGTACGGTTAGGGCACAACGACGCGGGGTGGAGCAGCTCGGTAGCTCGCTGGGCTCATAACCCAGAGGTCGCAGGTTCAAATCCTGTCCCCGCTACGGCACGAAGTAGGCCCGAAGTCAAGCGACTTCGGGCCTCTTCGCTTGTACGGGTGAACCTGGGTCAACCGCGTTTGACGTGCCCTCTTGTCGGGAAGTCGACAAAACGCTGTAGAGACCAACTGGGTTGCGGTATACCAGGTGTACGCCGGTAGCGGGTGGTGCAACGATGGGGCTTATGGGGGATGGTGCGGGGCTGCTGAACGTTCGTCAGAACCATGGTCGTCATGGTCCGGCGGGCGACGCGGCGCTGTCCGCCGTGCCCGCGCCGGGACAGGTCGCCGGCGAGGTGGCCGCGCTGCTGCCGACGCCCCGGGCGGGCGACGCCCTTGCCGCGCCGGCGGCTCCGGGCGTCGTTTCCGCGCTGCTCGCCGAACTGCCCGACGAGGACAGTCTCGCGCTGCGCGAGGAGGCCGAGATCGAGGCCCGGCACCGGCGGGCCGCCGAGCACGGCGACCCGTTCGCCATGAGCGCGCTCGGCACCCTGCTGCTGCGCCGCGGCGACCTCGACGGCGCCGAGCCGTATCTGCGCGAGGCCGTCCAGCACGGGGACCGCGCCGCCGCCAACAACCTGGGCCTGCTGCTGCACCAGCGCGGTTACGCCGACGACGCGGCCGGCTGGTGGCGTATCGCCGCGGTCGCGGGGTCGGCCGCCGCCGCGCACGCGCTGGGCCGGCACTACCGCGAGCGCGGTGACGAGCCCGGCGCCGAATACTGGCTGCGCCAGGCCGCCGAGTCCGGCCATGTGCTGGGCGCCTACGCGCTGGCCGACCTGCTCGACCACCGGCGGGACGGCGGCGCCGAGCGGTGGTATCACGCCGCCGCCGAGCACGGCCACCGTGAGGCCGCGTACCGCCTCGCCCGGATCTGCGCGCGGCGCGGCGAGAATCACGAGGCCGAGCAGTGGTTCCGGCAGGCCGCCGCGCGCCGCCACCGGCGGGCCGCGCTGCGGCTGGGCACCCTGCTGGAGGAGCGCGGCGAGACCAAGGAGGCCGGGCACTGGTATCTGACCGCCGCCCGCGACGGCGAGGCGCGGGCCGCCTGCGCGCTGGCCTTCCTGCTGCGTGACGCCGGCGACCTCGATCAGGCCGCCACCTGGTGGCGGCGGGCCGCGCAGGCCGGCGACGGCAACGCGGCCAACGCGCTGGGCGCGCTGCACGCCCAGGAGGGCGAGACGCAGACCGCCGAGCGGTGGTATCGCGCCGCCCTCGACGCGGGGGACGTGAACGGGGCGTACAACCTCGGCCTGCTCTGCGCGGGCCAGGGCCGTACGCCGCAGGCCGAGCAGTGGTACCGCAAGGCCGCGTACGCCGGGCACCGCGAGGCCGCCAACGCGCTCGCCGTACTGCTGCTGCAGCACGGCGACGCGGACGGGGCCGAGCCGTGGTTCTCCAAGGCCGCGGAGTCCGGCAGCATCGACGCCGCCTTCAACCTCGGCATCCTGCACGCCGGGCGCGACAACGCCGGTGCCGCCCGCGCCTGGTACGAGCGTGCCGCCGCGGCCGGGCACGCCGGTGCCGCGCTCCAGGTGGCCATCGCGCTCCAGCGCGACGGCGACCACCACGAGGCCGAGCGGCACCTGCGGTGCGCCGCGGGCGGCGGCAGCCCGGAGGCCGCGTTCCGGCTCGGCGCGCTGCTCGACCGCCGCGAGCGCGAACGGGAGGGCGGCGGTTCGGAGGCCGACACCGAGCCGCTCGGCGGCGAGGCGGAGGAGTGGTACGAGCGGGCCGCCCGGCAGGGGCACCGGCGGGCGCAGGTACGGCTCGGCATGACCGCGGCGCAGCGCGGTGACGTCGAGCAGGCCGCGCACTGGTACCGCCTCGCCGCGGAGGCGGGGTCGCGCAACGGCGCGTTCAATCTCGGGCTGCTGCTGGCCCGGGAGGGCAGCGAGCCGGAGGCGGCGCTGTGGTGGACCCGCGCCGCCGAGGCGGGGCACGGGCGTGCGGCTCTGCGTATGGCGCTGCTCTCCGCCCGGCACGGCCGCCTCACCGACGCGCGCAGCTGGTGCGCCCGAGCGGTGGCCTGCGGCCCGGCGGAAGTGGCCGAGCGTGCGGCGCGCCTGACCGCGGCCGTCAACCAAGAGCTCTCCGCCTAGCTCTTGGTTGTCCCTCCCGCCCTAGGGGCCGGTCCCCCGAGCACGGTCTCGCGGTTCCCCCGCGCCAGGGGGGTGCTCCTCCGTCGCCCCGGGCCAGAGGGTCTTCCTGCGTCGGCGGGCGCGCTTGCCCCGGGTGCGGGGGTGCTGCGGTTCCCTTTCGGCAGGGGGCGCATCCCCCGGGCGCGGGGGTTCTGGCGGTGCCTCTTCGGC
>NZ_JAJSYW010000192.1:0-11396 GCF_036815005.1 Streptomyces sp. IBSBF 2435
GGTCCAGAAGGGGCGGGTGGCTGCGAAGGCCGGGTCGGTCACCGGGGCGAGGTAGTCCGTACCGGTGACCGTGAAGGCGAGAGCGTCACCGTGGGGGACCAGGGCCAGGTCCAGGGGCTGGGTGTTGACGGCGAAACGGTGCCGCCCGAGGCGGATCGTGGCGCCGCCGTCCTCGTAGAGGTCCTGGCGGTCGCGCAGGGTGCGGGCGGTGTCCTGGCGGGCGGCGGCCAGCGACGCGGTCAGCTCGGCGGCCCGGGCTGGGTCGCCCAGGGTGCGCAACTCGGCCGCGATACGCCGGTGTTCCGCCGCCATCGGGTCGGCGGCGAAGAAGGTGTTGACGTCGTCGGGGGAGGACAGCGCGGCGGCCCGGCGGCGGACACCGTCGAGGATGCGGTCGGCGGAGGCGGCCAACCGGCCCGCGCGCTGGGCGCGTTCGTCGGCGAGTGCCTGCTTGCGGGCGGTCAGCGTCTGCTGGATCTCGTCGCGGCGGTCGGCCAGCGCGGCGAGTCGTTCGCCGTCGGCGGCGAAGCGGGTGGTCAGGTTCTCCACCTGGACCAGCAGCCGGCCCAGGTGCAGGTCGCACGCCTCCGGGGTGTCGGCGGCGGCCAGCGCCCCGCTGACGCTCTGCGCCAGCAGCGCGCTCTCCGCGGCGAATTCGGCGGCGGACTCGGCGCCGAGCAGGTCGCGGCGGCGGGCGTCGAGCACGGCACGGGCCTGGTTGACCGCGCCGAGCACGTCGGCGGCCGAGGCCAGGATGCCGGTGCGTACGGTCGCGTCGGTGATCTCCAGGGTCGCGGCAGTCTCGGTGACGGTGCTCAGGCCCGCGGCCAGTTCGTCCAGGTCGGCGCCGACCGCGTCGCCGCCCGCCGCGGTCTCCAGTTCGGCGGCCGCTGCGGACAGTTCGGCGGCGCGCTGGCGGAAGCCGTCGAAGGCGTGCTCGTCGGCGAAGCACGCGGCGGCCCGGGCTGCGGCGTCCGCCAACTCCCCCGCCAGCGAGGTCCCGAGGGTGTCGAGCCGGCCGAGGTCGGCGTACCGCACCTCGCGCAGGGTGGCCAGCCGGCCCTGTGCCCGGCGCAGTTCGGTGAGCCGGGTGACCCACTCCTGCGCGCCGACCGCCGCCTCGCCGCGTACCCGGCGTACGAGTCCCGCGATACGGGCCGCGGTCTCGTCGACGGCCTGCGCGGCGCGGGCGGTGGCCTCGCGCACCCGGGCGTATTCGGTGAGCACGTCGCGGGCGGTGTCGCGGACCAGGGTCAGCGGTTCGGCCAGGCCGCCGGTCCCGGTGAGCCAGTGGTGGCGGTCGAGCACCCGGTCGCAGGACGCGGCGAGCGCCTCGTAGACGGCCGCGCCGGGCGCGGTCTCCAGGGCGGCGCGGGCCACCGACAGCGCGTCGGAGACGGCCCGTACGAGGTCGGCGTTGCCGATCCTGGCCAGCGGCCCGTCGCCGGCGGGCTGGGCGGCGGCCCAGGTGTCGGAGACGAAGGGGGTGTCCCAGCGCTGCAGGGTGTGCACCCGTGCGGGCTCGTCGCCATCGGCCGGGCGCAGCGTGAGCAGCGTGCCGTCGTCGTAGAGGGCGCAGCCCTGCACGGTCAGCGGGGCGGCGACCTCCTTGCGGATCAGGTTGTACGGCAGCAGCAGCCTGCGGCCCTCGGCGTGGAAGACGTAGAGCACGTCCTCGCCGTTCGCGGACCTGACCAGCCGCTCGAAGTCCAGCCGCACACCGCCGGTTTCGAGGTCGAAGGTGCGGGTGCCGCCGGTGGCGAGCGCGTAGCCGCCGGGGAAGATCACGCCCTGCTCGTCGGGCAGCCGCAGGCACGCCTGGCCGATCGCGTCGAGCCGTTCGACCTGCTCGATACGGGTGTTGACGGCGTAGTAGCGGTCGGTGTCCTCGTGGTAGGGGCGGATACGGAGCAGCAGCAGCGGGTCCACGGTGGCGTGGTCGACCTCGGCGTCGGCGAGCGACTGCAACGCATCCTCGACCGGCTCCTCGTGGACGGTGCCGCCGACGGTGACGGTCAGGGTGCCGCCGGTGGGGTCGACGGTGACGCCGCCGAGTGCCAGGTGCGGGCGGCGCCCGGGGACGTGGGCCTCGCGCCCGGCCGGCGTCCAGGCCACGGCGTAGGTTCCGCCGTCGGCCTCCGCCGTGTCCCGGGCGGTGCCCTGGTAGGCGTAACCCCCGTCCGGGCCCGTGCGCCAGCCCAGCGCCTTGACGTCGGCGGGCGAGGGGCCGGTGCGGAAGACCGCGAGCAGCCGGCCGTCGAGCGCCCGCAGCCGCAGCAGCCGGGTCTGCCGGTAGTAGCGGTACAGCTCCCGGAAGTCCCGCACGAACCGCGGGTCGTCCAGCAGCCCCGGCACGGGCTTGTCGCCGTCCCGCAGCCGGAGGACGTCCCCGACGTCGGCCACCTGCGCCGGGTTCGCCGCGAAGAGCAGCCGCCCGGCCGCCGGTGCGACGTCCGCGGGCAGCGACGGCTGCACGGTGCCGAGCTTGTCGGTCCCGGCGAGCCGCAGCTCGCCGCCGCCGAAGACCTCCTGCCGGGCCGTGTTCAGCGCCTCGGCGCGGTCCGCCAGCTCCCGGGCCGCGCCGGCGAGCCGGTCCCGCAGCAGGTCGTAGGCGTCGGCGTCGAGCCGGTCCCGGCCCTGCCCCTGCGCGTCGTTCATCGCCCGCCGCCCGCTCACTTCGTCGCGACGCCGTTGACCGGCGCCGGTGCGGCGGCCAACGGGGCTTGCTGCTGCTGCAGTTGGCCGAGCAGCGCGGCCAGTACGGTGGCCGCGCTGCCGTTGCCGGTGGCGCCGCCGTTCCCGGCGGCCAGGGCGCCGAGCACCTTCGTGGCGTCCTCGGTGAAGCGGCCGGAGCCGTCCAGCCAGTCGGCGCCGAGTGCCTGGACGGTCTCGGAGCTGCCGACGAAGGAGTCCACGCTGCGGCCCGCCGCGACCGCGCCGAGCAGCCGGTCGAAGAAGACGGTGTCGCCGCCGACGATCTGGATGTCGGCCTTCTCCAGTCCGGTGGCCAGGACGGTGGCCTGCGCCTCGGCGATCTGCCGCTGCGTCTCGAGTCCGGCCAGCCGGATGTCCTTCTCCGCCGCCAGCCGCAGCCGGTACTCCTCGTGGCCGCGCGAGGCGTCGTCGAGCGCCGCCATCGCGGCGGCCTTCTCGGTGAGGCCCGCGGCCTCCGCCTTGAGCCGGCCGCCGATCAGCGCGGACTCGGCGGCGGCCTGCGCGGTGGTGCCCTCGGCCTGCGCGAGCGCCTTGGCCCTGAGGCCCTCCGCCTCGGCCTTGAGCCGGGCGGCCGTCGCCTCGGCCTCGGCCAGGCCGACCTTGCTGATCGCCTCGGCGCTGCGCTGGTGCACCTCGACCTCGGCGAGCCCGGCCGCGGCGGCCTCGGCGCGCAGGCCCTCGGCGAGCCTGATCTTCGCCTCGGCGTCCATCTCGGAGGTGCGCTTGCGGGCCTCGGCCAGGGTCAGCGACTCGCGCGCCTTGTGCTGGGCGGCCTGCTCGGCGGCCTCGGCCGCCTTGATGTCCTTGACCAGCTGCTCCTGCGCCTGCGCCTCGGCGGTGATGACCAGCGCCTGCCGCTCGCGCTCGGCCTCCTGCACCATCCGCAGCGCCTTGATGGACTCCTCCTGCTCGGCGACCGTGCGGTCCACCGCGATGCGCTCGCGGACGACGTCGGCGACCTCCCGGCGCTCGCCCTCGACCTCCTTCTCCTTGGAGATCCTGGCCAGCTCCGTCTCCCGCTCCCGCGCGATGACTTCGAGCACCCGGTCCTTCTCGATGCGCTCGTTCTCCACCGCGATGACCCGCTCGCGGTTCTTCTGCGCCACCGCGATCTCCCGGGCCTGGTTCTCGCGCTGCACGCCGAGTTGCTCCTCGGTGCGCAGGAACGCGCCCTGGGCGCCGAGCCGTTCCTCCTCCTGGACCCGGGCGGTCACCGCCTCCTCCTTGGCCCGCAGCGTCTCGACCTCGCGGCGCTGCTTGATCTCGGCCTCGGCCTGGCGGCGTTCGAGCTCCAGGATGGTCTCCCGGGCGTCGACGTTCTGCCGGGTGATCTCCTTCTGCTCGGTGCGCTGGAACTCGTTGGTGCGGACGTGCTCGATCGCGGTCAGCTCGGTGATCTTCCTGATGCCCTGCGCGTCGAGGATGTTGGCCGGGTCCAGCTGGGTGAGCGGGGTCTGCTCCAGGAAGTCGATCGCACAGTCCTCCAGGTGGTAGCCGTTGAGGTCGGTGCCGATCACCTGGATGATCTGGTCGCGGAAGTGCTCGCGGTGGGTGTAGAGGTCGACGAAGTCCAGCTGCTTGCCCACGGTTTTGAGCGCCTCGGAGAATTTCGCGCTGAACAGCGCCTGAAGCGTCGCCTGGTGGCTGGCCCGCTCGGTGCCGATCGCCTGCGCGACCTTGATCACGTCCTCCTTGGTCTTGTTGACCCGGACGAAGAAGGTGAGGTGGATGTCGGCGCGGATGTTGTCCTGGCAGATCAGGCCCTCGCGGCCGGTCCGCTGGATCTCGATGGTCTTCACCGAGATGTCCATCTGCTCGGCGTTGTGCAGCACCGGCAGGACGACGGACCCGGTGAAGGTGACGTCCACCTGCCGGGTGCGGGAGATGATCAGCGCCTGGCCCTGCTCGACCTTGCGGAAGAGCCGGCTGACGGTGAAGAGCACTCCGAGTGCGATGAGCGCGAGAACGGCGACGAGCACACCGATCCCGATGGCAGTGGCATCCATGGCGGATCCTCAGGTGGTGAAGGTGTCGAAGGCGGTGACGGTGTCGAAGGGCGCGACCCAGAAGAACTCGCCGTCCGGGGCGTAGGCGTAGAGCAGCGCGGTGCTGCCGGAGCGGAAGGCGTACTCGCCGGTCTGCCGCACCTGCACCACGGCGGTGGAGCCGTCGGGCGCGGTGACCTCGGCCTGGCCGAAGCCCCCGGTGACGGTGCCGGTGCGGATCACGCACACCTGCCCGACGAAGTCCTCCCGGGAGGGCGGCGTGACGTCGGGGAAGAGACGGCGCAGCGGGCGTACCAGCAGCCAGGTCGCGAACCAGGCGCCGACCAGTGCGGCGGCGGCCACGACGGCGTAGAGCAGTGCGCGGACCGGGCCGGACGGCGTGTTCGCGCCGTGCAGGGCCGCGGACCCGGCGAGCGTCAGGAACCAGGAGAGCGCGACGAGCAGCGACAGGACGACGGTGACGGGCACTCCGCCGAGGCCTGCGGCGGCCAGCGCTCCCGCTCCGCCCGCGTGACTGCCGGCGGTGCCGGCGGTGTCGGCGGACAGCCGGTCATGGCGCCCCCCGAGCGCGCCATGACCGCTGTCTCCCCCCGTCCCCCCGTGTCCCCCGGTGGCGCCGTGGTGCCAGGGACCGTGCGCCTCGGCACCGCCGACCAGCACGATCGCCCAGAAGGCGACCACGGCCACCAGTCCCCCGGTGAACAGGACGGTCGGAAAGCCGAGAACGACGTCGGTGAACTGCCCCATTCCCCGTTCGCCTCCCCCTGCCGGCTCTTCGACCGCCGCAGTGATCGTGGCAGTACGGGGCCGGGCCGGGCATTGCCGCTTCCCGGCAGACTTCACCCGCCCATCACGTCCGGGTCGTACGGGAACCGGAAAGCCACCGGCCGCCGTCCGCGTGTCGACGCGGATGGGCGGCCGGTGGCTGCGGGGCTGTCACGGCCCCGGGTGCATGCTGGGAGTCAGGCCTGGGCCAGACCCGCCTCGATCTCCAGCGCGATCTTGATCTTGTCGCTGACCGCGGCACCGGCGGCGCCGCCGGTGACACCGAAGTCGCCCCTGCTGATCTCGGTGGCGGCCGAGAAGCCGGCCACGGCGTTGCCGTCGAAGCCCTTGCCGAAGCCGTTCAGCTCCAGCTTGAGGGTGACGGTCTTGGTGACGCCGTGCAGCGTCAGCTCACCGTCGATCTCGAACAGCTCGGCGGACTGCGAGCGCACCGCGGTCGAGCTGAAGGTCAGCTCGGGGAAGTTCTCGACGTCCAGGAAGTCCGCGCTGCGGACGTGGCCGTCGCGGGTCTCGTTGTTGGTGCTCACCGAGGCGGTCTTGATCACCGCGTTGACCGAGGACTCCAGCGGGTCCTCACCCGTGACGATGCTGCCCTCGAAGGTCGCGAAGCTGCCGCGGACCTTCGAGACGCCGAGGTGACGGACGTAGAAGGACACGTCGGAGTGCACGGTGTCGATCGTCCACGTACCGGCGACATAGCCGTCGATCACTGGGGTCTGCGAGCTCATGGCGGATACTCCTTGGACTGAACCATCAAGGTGGTGGTGATTGAAACCTCAGTCACCATATCCCGCTGGTGTTGAGAGTTCAACCACCACTATGCTGAACATATGGACGATGTGCGCTGGCTCAGCGCGGACGAGCAGGAGATCTGGCGGGCGTACCTGTCCGCCAGTGTGGCCTTCTCCGCGCACATAGACCGGCAGATGCGGCAGGACTCGGGCATGCCCATGGCGTACTACGAGATCCTGGTCCGCCTCTCGGAGGCGCCGCACCGGCGTCTGCGTATGAGTGAACTCGCCGACGCCTCGCTCTCTTCCCGCAGCCGGCTCTCCCACGCGGTCGCCGCGCTCGAACGCAACGGCTGGGCCGAGCGGCGGCCCGCCGACGGCGACCGGCGCGGCTGGGTCTGCGCGCTCACCGACGAGGGGTACGCGGCACTCGCGGCGGCGGCTCCCGGGCACGTCACGACCGTGCGCGAGCATATCTTCGACGTCCTCACACCCGAGCAGCTCGCTTCCCTGAAGGACATCGGACTGGCGATCAGCGCGGGTCTGCGCACGGAGTGTGCCGCCGCGCGGGCGGAGGACGAGGCGGCCGCCCCCTGCGACTCCTAGGTTTCAGGCGGAGGGGGGCCAGCCCCGGCGGCGGCGCGGCGACCGCGACGACGTGGCGGTCGGCGAGCCGCAGCCCGAAGCCCTCGGCCTGTTCCGCGATCCGGCCGGGGTCGCTGCGGCCGTAGAGCAGGTCGTCGACGAAGGCGCGGCGGGCCGCCGCGGCCCGGTGCAGCGCGTGCCGCTGGGCGCGGGCGTGGCCTTCGGCGAGCGCGCCGATCCCCGTTTCGAGCGCGGCCAGCACGGCGGCGCCGGCCCTGCGCAGCTCGGCGGTCTCGTGGGCGCCGGCGACACCTGGCAGCGCGGGCCAGGCGCGGCGGGCGGCGGCGAGGTGGGCGGCGGTGAGTTCGCGCAGGCCGATACCGGCGTCGGCGGCCTGCTCCCCGAGCGCCCTGCGGCTCTCGCGTTCCGCGCGGGTCAGCGTCCGGCAGCTGCGGGACACCTCGGCGAGCGTCTCGGGGAATCCGGCCAGGAATTCCGCCGGCACCGCGCCCGTACCCGCCGCCGTCGTACTCGTCCCCGTGCCCGTACCGGCTCCGGCCGTCACCGCTGCCCCCCACCCTGCCCGTACCGGCTTCCGTAACCGGGACGCCGAGAACCTACCAAGACTGCCGGATCCCGGAAGAGGCGGCCTCCCCCGGACAGCGCGAAGCCCCGGACGGCTTCCGTCCGGGGCTCGGCTCTCGCCGGTCGGGCGCGCTACTTGACCGTGCTGTGCTGCGCGGTCGGCGTGGCCTCGTTCGCGGTCACCACGTCACTGGGCGTGATGGCGTCGGGTGCCGGAGTGGGGGTGGACGCCGGAGCGGCGCTGGCGGTGGTGCCCGGATCGTCGCTCTTCATCGCCTTGGCTTCCGATTTCAGGATGCGCATCGACTTGCCCAGGCCGCGGGCGGCCTCGGGGAGCTTCTTGGAACCGAACAGCACGATGACGACGATCGCCACCACGATCAGGTGCCACGGCTCCAGCCCGTTTCGCAACATGGGATCCTCGCTTCATTCAGGGGAACTGCTTCGTACGTCGTACGCCTCGACTTCGCATTGTCACCCGAAAGCCGCCGCCGGCGGCACCCAGGTACTCAAAGCATGCGCAAAAAGCGCGTGAACGGGAAGACCCCCCAAGTCTGGCATCGCCTGGCGGAATGTGTTCAGCGGGTACGCGCGGCGGCCTTCTCTTCGCCTGCGGGGCGCCCCGGCGTGCCGCGGAGGAAGGACGCGGTCGCCGCCAGCAGCCCCATCACGGTCGCCGCCGCGAAGACGATCAGCAGGCCGTGGTGGAAGGGAGCCGAAATCAAGTTCGGGAAGAACTCCTTGCCCGTCAGCACCGCCCGATTGTGCGCGGGCAGCGTGTCGAGCACCCCGCTCGGCCCGAGCAGCGTCTGCACCGGGTTGATGCCGAGGAAGGCCGAGAAGACCGTCGAGACCGGCGGCAGCGAGGCCGCGTGCTCGGCGGTGGCGGCCGGCACCCCCTGCGCCTGGAGGCCCGAACTGAGCGCCGCGGGCAGCCGGTTGGCCAGCCCGATGATCAGCAGCGAGAAGAAGATGCCGATCGACAGCGACATCCCGCTGTTCTGGAAGGTGGACCGCATACCGGAGGCGGCCCCCCGGTGCGTGACCGGGACGCTGCTCATGATCGCCGACGTGTTCGGCGCCGAGAACATCCCCGAGCCCATCCCGTTGCACATGATGAGCAGCGCGAAGGCCCAGTAGGGGAAGGAGATCGGCAGCAGCAGCAGGCCGATGAAGCTGGCCGAGAACAGCAGCAGGCCGCCGGTGGTGAAGAAGCGCACCCCGTAGCGGTCGGACAGCCAGCCGCACAGCGGTCCCGCGACGAGGAAGCCGGCGGTCAGCGGCAGCAGGAAGATGCCGGCCCACAGCGGCGCGTCGGCGAAGTCGTAGCCGTGCAGCGGCAGCCAGATGCCCTGGAGCCAGATGATCAGCATGAACTGGAGCCCGCCGCGGGCGATGGAGGCCAGCAGCGAGGCGGCGTTCCCGGCGGCGAAGGCCCGGTTGCGGAAGAGCGCGAGGTGGAACATCGGCTGCTCCACCCGGGACTCGACGACGCAGAAGACGATCAGCAGCAGCGCGCCGCCGATCAGCCCGGTGAGCACCTTGGGGCTCTCCCAGCCCATCGTGTGGCCGCCGTAGGGCTGGATGCCGTAGGTGATGGAGACCAGCAGCAGCCCGAGGCCGCCGGCGAAGGTCAGGTTGCCCCACCAGTCGATACGGGACTTCTGCCGGGCCGAGGTCTCCCGCAGCGAGCGGTACGCCCAAACGGTGCCGAGGATGCCGACCGGCAGGTTGACCCAGAAGACCGCCCGCCAGTCCCACGCGGACAGCAGCCCGCCCAGCACCAGGCCGATGAACTGCCCGGACAGCGCCGAGATCTGGTTGATGCCGAGCGCCATGCCCCGCTGGTGCGCGGGGAAGGCGTCGGTGATGATCGCGGCGGAGTTCGCCATCAGCATGGAGCCGCCGAGCGCCTGCACCACCCGCCAGCCGATCAGCCACATCGCGCCGGAGCCGCCGAGGAAGGGGTCGAAGGACAGCGCGACCGAGGCGAGGGTGAAGACGACGAAGCCGAGGTTGTACATCTTCACCCGGCCCACGATGTCGCCGAGCCGTCCGAGCGTGACCACCAGCACCGCCGTGACCAGCAGATACCCCATGATCATCCACAGCAGGTAGCTGATGTTGCCGGCCGCGAACGGGTCCAGGTGGATGCCGCGGAAGATCGCCGGCATCGAGATGATCACGATGGACGAGTCCACCGTGGCCATGAACATCCCGAGGCTGGTGTTGGACAGCGCCACCCATTTGTAGCGGTCCGGCCGCTCCGGCGCCGTCGCGCCGCCGGGGGCGAGCCTTGTGTCCGCGGGTTCAGACACGTCGGGTGATCCTCTCCAGCAGCGGGAGAGCGGCCGCCAGCGTGGCCTGCTCCTCGGGTGTCAGTTCCTCGTCTATCGCCCGGGTCAGCCGCCGGCCCTTCTCCCGCCGGGCGCCGCGCAGGCCCTCGTGCCCGGCCTCCGACAGCGAGACGACGATGCGCCGGCCGTCCGCCGGGTCCGGGTCGCGTACGACCAGGCCGCGCTCGTACAGCACGTTGACGATCGTGCACATCGACTGCGGGCGGATGCCCTCGCCCGCGGCCAGCTCGGAGGACGTCGCCGGGCCCTCCCGGTCGAGGCGGACCAGCGCCGAGGTCTGGGAGAGGGTCAGTTCGCCGTCCGGCCGGAACTGCCGCAGCCGCCGCACCAGCGGTCCCAGCGCCGCGCGCAGATCGGCCGCGAGACGGGCCGGGCCGGGGCCGGCGCCGTGATCCGCGCCGGGATCGGCGGGCGGCGCGTCCGCCGGCGCGGGGTCCGTGTCCGTGCTCCTGGCCGCCATAATCCTCAGTATAAACTGATCAGTCCAGCCTTATGGTATAGCTGGCGCATGACTCAATACCCGGACACCTCACCCGGCTCCCTCTTCGCGACCACGATCACGGTCGCCGGGCACGACGGCGACGAGATCGAGGCGTATCTCGCCCGTCCGGCGGGCGAGAGCGCCCGCGGCGGCGTCGTGGTCATCCACCACATGCCCGGCTACGACCGGGAGACCAAGGAGATGGTGCGGCGCTTCGCCGAACTCGGCTACGACGCGATCTGCCCGAACCTCTACCACCGCGAGGCGCCCGGCGCCGCGCCCGACGACGCCAGCGCGGTGTCCCGTGCGAACGGCGGCGTGCCGGACGAGCGGCTGGTCGGCGATGTGGCGGGCGCCGCCGCGTATCTGCGGGCGCTGCCCGCCGCCAACGGCAAGGTCGGCGTCATCGGGCACTGCTCCGGTGGCCGCCAGTCCGTACTGGCCGCCTGCCGGCTCGACCTCGACGCCGCCGTCGACTGCTACGGGGCCTTCGTCGTCGGCGAGGTGCCGCCCGGCCTGGGTATCCGGGTCACCAACCTGCTGCCCGACCTGCCGGACCTCGGTGCCCCGCTGCTCGGCCTCTTCGGCACCGAGGACCAGCACCCCAGCCCGGAACAGGTCGCCGAGCTGGGCCGGATCCTCACCGAGCAGGGCAAGGACTTCGAATTCCACAGCTACGAGGACGCCGGCCACGGCTTCTTCGCCGTCAACCGCCCCGGTTACCGCGTCGCCGCCGCGAACGACGGGTGGGAGCGGATCGCCGCGTTCTTCGCGAAGTATCTGGAGGGCTGAACTGTGTGCACCTACACGACGGTCAAGGACACCGTCGACGGCAGCGCCAAAGGTCCCGGCGGCACGTGGTTCCACGTCTCCGACGTGACCGTCTACTTCGACCATCCCGTGCACGCGATGGCCGAGCACACGCTGAACATCGACTTCGCCGACCCCGGCAAGGGGCCTGCGGCCCGCGTCGCCCTCGAACTCACCGCGGAGTCCGCGCAGCGGCTCATCGCGGCGGTTCAGGCCGCGCTCGCGGCGGTGCCGGACGAGATGCGGGTCTGACCGGGGTCCGCCCGGCGGGGGCGGGGCTCCGGCGGGGGCCGGGCCCGCCCCGGGTGGCGGGGGGGCCCGCCCCCGGCGGCTTTCGGTG
>NZ_JAJSYW010000192.1:11406-13633 GCF_036815005.1 Streptomyces sp. IBSBF 2435
GCATTCCGCCCGGGGCCGGGCCCGTCCCGGGTTCAGGAGGGGCCCGGCCCCGGGCGGAATGCGGTGCGGGCGGCAGGTTTGCCGTCCGCACCGTGGTGCATCCGCAGGCTGTACGACGCGCGCTCTGCGTCAGTGCGCCGCGCGTCGAGCGGCCTTCGCCTTGCTCATTCCCATGAAGCCCAGGCCCATGGTCGCCAGGCCGAGCAGGCAGGCAACGCCGCCCACGATCGCGTTGTTCGTGATCGTTTTGGTGGTGTCGGCCGTGCCGGAGACCACCCAGGGCGCAACGATCGTCCACGCTCCGATCGCAATCGCGACCCAGCCCAGGCCGACGGTGCGTTCCAGCACCGAACCGAAGCCCATGGCCAGCACGGCCAGGGCGATCCCGGTGATCAGATTGCTGACCCGCAGGCTGTTGAAGTTCTGGAAACCGACCACCCAGGGCGAGATCGCCAGGTAGAGACCGGTCAGCAGGCACAGGCCCTCGATCAGGCCCGCCATCGGCTTCGCAGATGCCTCCGCGTACCGGCCGCGCAGGGCCATCAGATCGGGATGGGTGTCTATCTGCGTCCTCGAATGAGTCGAATCGGTGGCCATTCCAGCCACCTCCTTCGCAGTGAGCAGTGAGCAGTGTCGTTCTACCGACGGATTCCTCCAGGTCTCCAGCCCGGAGCTGCCGCATCCTTACTCAGCGTAGATCCGTAGGGCGCCAGTCGGCCACTTGCCAGGGAGATTGATTTGTGGCGGTTTGCCCGGGCGGGGTTCGCTTGCCGTTGGTGGGGTGGGGTCGGTGCCGCTCCGGGGGTATCTCCTCGGAGCGGCACCCTGGCTCTGTGCGAACGTTCCTGCGGGGAGTCGTGCGCAAGCCTGCGGGGACACCCCCGGATCTTCCCCTCCGGCCCGGCCCGGCTCTGCGGCTGCCTGTCGCGGTGGGTGGGCAAAACTTCGGGGTACGCCGTCACGCGCGGTCGCCGATGGCGGGTGACCGCACACAGGATGACCCGCACATCCCCAACCCCCTGCACGGCTGGTGCGGGTGGGCAAAAACCCGCGCCGCCGGGCGCGGGAAACTCCCGCACGGACGTGCCGGTTGAGTACCGGTACTCATGCCGGCCCGCCGCAGGCGTTCGCACACTCGCCTCATGGACGCACACCGCTGCCCCGACTGCCGCTCGTACGCCGGCCCCGCCGTTGCCGACGGGGGCCCCGTGATGTGCCCCGTGTGCCGCTTGCCGCTCGACGGCCCCGAGATCCTGGAACTGCGGGGTCTGGACGCCGAGTTGATCGGCGTCGAGGAGCGGCGGCGGGCACTGCATCGGCGCAGGGCCGCGCTGGTCGGGGCGTTGCGTGCCCGGCGCTCCGGTACGGTCCCGGCGCCGGCGGGCGGCGCGTCGCCGTGGACGGACACCCCGACGCGGTCGGCGCAGACCGTACTGCTCACCCTCGGCGGGCTGCTGATCATCGTCGCCGGGCTGGTGTTCACCCTGGTCAGCTGGGGCCGCTTCGGTATCGGCGGCCGGGCCGCGGTGCTCACCGCGCTGACCGTGCTCGCGTTGGCGGCGCCGCTCGCCCTGCGCCGGCGCGGTCTCGACGCGACCGCCGAGACCGCGTCGGCGGTCGGCCTGGCGCTGGTCCTGCTCGACGCGTACGCGGCCAGGGCCGCGGACATCGGCGGGCTGCTGGGGGTCGGCGGCGCCGGGTACTGGGCAGCGGTCACCGGGCTCGGCGCGCTGGGCACGGCGGCGTACGGCCGGCTCACCCGGTCCGTGCTGATGCCGTACGCGGCGCTGCTGCTGCTCCAGTGCACGGCTCCGCTCGCCGCGGGGGCGGCGCACACCCACGCCACGGGCCTGGCGTACGCCCTGCTGGTCTCCGCCGTGCTGGACCTGGCGGTGGGTACGTGGATGCCGATGGCGCTCGGCGCGGCCGGGATGTGGACCGCGGCGGCGGTCGTACTGGCGGCGGCGGTCGCGTACGCCGACGACACGTACGGGTCCGCGCTGCGCGCCTGCGTACCGCTGGTGCTGGCCGCGGGCCTGTCCCTGGCCGCCGCGGTCCGCCCGCGACGGCTCCCCGCTGCCGCCGCCGCGGCTGCGGCCGTCCTCGGCGGCCTCGCCCTGATCGCGGCGGCCGGCGTCACCCCGCGGCTGGCCCTGCCGGCCGCCTGGACCCCGCTGGCCGCCGCCGCCCCCGCGGCCCTCCTGGCCGCCCTCGCCCTCCTCCGCCT
>NZ_JAJSYW010000193.1:0-21697 GCF_036815005.1 Streptomyces sp. IBSBF 2435
CCCCCCCCCCCCCCCCCCCCCCCCCCCCCCCCCCCCCCCCCCCCCCCCCGGCCGGTGTCAGCCGTGGTCCGGGCGGAGCCAGACGGTGGACAGCGGGGGGAGGGTCAGGGCCAGGCTGTGCGGGCGGCCCTGCCAGGGGGTCGCCTCGGTCTTGATCTGGTCCGGGAGCTGCACTCCGCTGCCGCCGAACCGCGCCTCGTCGGTGTTGAGCGCCGGCGTCCACACCGCGGAGGGGGAGCCGAGGCGGTAGCCGTCGCGTACGACGGGGGAGAAGTTGCTGACGCACAGCAGCGGCTCGCCCGCCGCGTCGAAGCGGAGGAAGGCCAGGACGTTGTCCTCGGCCGCGCCGCCCTCGATCCACTCGAAGCCGCCGGGCTCGGTGTCGCACTGCCACAGCGCGGGAGTGGCGGTGTAGACCGTGTTCAGCTCGCGTACCAGGTCGCGCACCCCGCGGTGGTCGGCGCCCGCCGGATAGGCCTGGTCCACCAGCCCCCAGTCCAGGCCCCGTTCGTGCGACCACTCCGCACCCTGGGCGAACTCCTGGCCCATGAAGAGCAGTTGCTTGCCCGGGTGGGACCACATGAACGCGAGGTAGGCGCGGTCGGTGGCGCGCTGCTGCCACCAGTCGCCGGGGATCTTGCCGACCAGCGAGCCCTTGCCGTGGACGACTTCGTCGTGCGAGATCGGCAGCACGTAGTTCTCGCTGTACGCGTACACCATCGAGAACGTCATCTCGTTGTGGTGGTACTTGCGGTACACCGGCTCATGGCCGATGTAGCCGAGCGAGTCGTGCATCCAGCCCATGTTCCACTTCAGGCCGAAGCCGAGGCCGCCGAAGCCGGTGTGGCCCACATGGTGGGTGGCGCGGGTGACGCCGTCCCAGGCGGTGGACTCCTCGGCGATGGTGATGACGCCGGGGCAGCGGCGGTAGACGGTGGCGTTCATCTCCTGGAGGAAGGCCACCGCGTCCAGATTCTCCCGGCCGCCGTGGATGTTGGGCAGCCAGTCGCCGCCCTCGCGCGAGTAGTCGAGGTAGAGCATCGAGGCGACCGCGTCCACCCGCAGCCCGTCGATGTGGAAGACCTCGCACCAGTACACGGCGTTGGCGACCAGGAAGTTGCGCACCTCGGTACGGCCGAAGTCGAACTCCAGGGTGCCCCAGTCCGGGTGCTCGGCCCGCCGCGGGTCGGCCGGCTCGTACAGCGGCTCACCGTCGAAACGCGCCAGCGCCCATTCGTCCTTCGGGAAGTGCGCGGGCACCCAGTCCATGATCACGCCGATACCGGCCCGGTGCAGCGCGTCCACCAGGTGCCGGAAGTCGTCGGGCGAGCCGAGACCCGGCATCGGCGCGTAGTACGAGGTGACCTGGTAGCCCCATGAGCCGCTGAAGGGGTGCCCGGCGACCGGCATCAACTCCACGTGCGTGAAGCCGAGGTCGGCCACGTAGGCGGGCAGCTGCTCGGCCAGCTCGCGGTAGCTCAGACCGGGGCGCCAGGACGGCAGGTGCACCTCGTAGACCGAGAAGGGCGCGCGGTGCACCGGGGTGTCCGCGCGGTGCGCCATCCAGTCCGCGTCCTGCCACTCGTAGGCCGAGTCCGTCACGATCGAGGCGGTCGCCGGCGGTACCTCGGTCTTCCGGGCCATCGGGTCGGCCTTCATGCCGTGCGAGCCGTCGGGGCGGGTGATCTCGTACTTGTACGCGGTGCCGGGGCCGATGCCCGGCACGAACAGCTCCCACACGCCGGTGCCGCCGAGCGAGCGCATCGGCAGCGAGGTGCCGTCCCAGAAGGTGAAGTCGGCGGCGAGGCGGACGCCGCGGGCGTTGGGCGCCCACACGGCGAAACGGGTGCCGGTGACGCCGCCGTGGGTCATCGGCTCCGAGCCGAGCGCCTTCCAGAGCTGCTCGTGGCGGCCCTCGCCGATGAGGTGGAGGTCCAGCTCGCCGAGCGAGGGCAGGAAGCGGTAGGGGTCGTCGAGCAGGTGCTCGCCGTCGTCGTACGTCACCGCCAGGCGGTAGTCCGTGAGGGTGCTCTGCGGGAGCAGGGCGGAGAACAGCCCGTCGCCCTCCGGGGCGAGGTCCACGCGGTGGTCGCCGAGGACGACCGCGACGGCGCGGGCGTAGGGGCGCAGGGCTCGCACCCTGACCCCGTTCTTCTCGGGGTGCGCGCCGAGCACGGCGTGCGGGTCGTGGTGCTCCCCGCTCAGCAGCCGCCGGCGGTCCTCCCCGCCGAGGCTGCCGTTCCCCTCCGGGGTGCCGGCCTCTTCCGGGGTACGCCCCGCGGCCGGGCGGGTGCCCTCGCGGTCCGTGCCGAGCCCCGCCGCCGGGCGGGTGCCCTCGCGGTCCGTGCCGAGCCCCGCAGGGGCGCGGGGAACTGCGCGCTCGGCCGGCGTGGCGGCGCGGGTTGTCGGCGGCCGGGTGGGAGCGGTGCTGTCGTTTCCGGGCCGCCGGCCGGTGGTGGGCTGGTCGCGCAACTCCCGGCGCCCCTTTGGGGCGCCCTCCGGCGCGGGCCGATCCTGCGCCTCCCGGCCCGGGGGCTTCGGGGCGGAGCCCGAAGCGGCCGGGTGGGGGGTGCTGGCGTCGTAGCCGCGGGCCGCGGCCTCGGGGAGGGCGCCGCTCGCGGGGTTCGGTTCGGGGTTCACGGGCGGCTTCTCCTCGGGCGGTACGGGCGGGTTCGGTGCCGGCGACGGCGGCGGCGCCGGCAGGGTCGGATTCGGGGTCGGCCGCGCCGACCGCTTGCGCGTCATTGCGGCAGGGCGGTGGCCAGCCGGGCCAGCGCGGACAGCGGGATCGGGAGCCAGGCGGGCCGGTGGCGCGCCTCGTAACGCGCCTCGTAGACGGCTTTGTCCGTTTCGAAGGCCCGTATCAGCACGGGCTGTTCGCGCGGATCGGTGCCCGAGACGGCAGCGTAGCCCGTGCAGTAGGCGTCCCGGTGCCTGGCCGCCCAGGGGCCGTTCCCGCTGTGGTGGGCGGCGTAGTCGAAGGACCGCAGCATGCCGGCCACGTCCTGCACCGGCGGCGCCGGCATGCGGCGTTCGGCCAGCGGGCGGGCCGGCTCGCCCTCGAAGTCGATCAGCACCCACTCCCCGCCGGGTCCGCGCAGCGCCTGGCCGAGGTGGAGGTCGCCGTGGATGCGCTGGGAGGTGACCGCGTGGCCCGGGAGCGTGACGGCGCCGAGTTTGGCCAGGTCGTCGAAGGCGGCCCGCAGCGCGTCGGCGTAGGGGCGTATCGCGGGCACCTCGGCGGCGGTCTCGTCGAGGCGCCGTGCCATGCCTGAGGCGATACGTTCCAGCGCCTCCCCGCCCAGCGCCCGTGACGGCAGTGCGGCGGCGAGCGACGCGTGCACCTCGGCGGTGGCGCGGCCCAGTGCCGCGGCCTCCGCGCGGAAGTCGCCGTCCTCGGCGACCGAGGCCAGGGCGAGTGCCCAGCCGTCGGACGAGCCGGGCAGGAAGCGCTGGAGCACGCCGAGCGTGGTGGGCTCCTCCGCGGCGGGCCCGGGGCCCGGCTCCAGCGACTCGAACCACGCCACCGGCTCCGCGACCCGCCGCGACCCCGCCCTGGCCAGGGCGAGCGACAGCTCCAGGTCGGGGTTGGTGCCGGGGGAGACGCGGCGGAAGAGCTTGAGGATGTAGGCGTCGCCGTAGACCACGGAGGTGTTGGACTGCTCGGCGGTGGACACCCGCGGGGTCAGCCCCGGCGGGAAGTCCGCGTGCGGCTCGGTGGTGAAGCGCAGCCGCCCGGTGCGGCCCGGCAGCTGGAGGCGTTCCAGCAGCAGCGCGGCCAGCCGGGGGTCGTGCGGGGCGTCGTAGAGCGTCAGGCCGTCGTAGGGGCCGCCGACGGCGGGGCCGAGCGCGGTGCGTACCAGCGCGGACGGCAGCAGCGGATGCGCGCCGAGCAGCAGTTGGTAGCAGTCGGCGGGCCGCCCCGGCTGTTCGACGTCGACCAGCACGTGCACCAGCCCCAGCGGTCCGAGCCGGCCGCCGGGCGGCATCAGCTCGGTGGCCGAGGCCAGCCGGAAGCCGCTGATCGGCAGGCCTTTGCCGGCGAACCAGCGCTGCCGTGGCAGCCAGCCGCGCAGCAGCGGTTCGAGCGAGCGCAGCAGTCCGGGCGCCGCGTCGCGCTCGGCGAGCGGCGGCGGCGCTGACGGTGCCGGAGCCGCGGAAGAGGCGGCGCCGGCCGGTGCGCTGGTGGAGGTGGTCGGGGTGGCGGAAGGGGCTGAGGGCACGCGGGGAACACGGGTCCAGGAGCTGTCCGACATGGCGTCCTTTCCCCGGGGAGTCGCGCACCCGGCCGCATCGTCGAGCGGCAGGGGCGCCAGCCTCCCGGATGACGGGTTCGGGCTGTCCGGCGACACGGGGAGCCTGCCCCGGGCGGGTGACAGGAAACCGCCGTACGGCCCGCCCGCGTAACGTTCCGGTTGCCACGTCGCGCACCGGTCGGGTGGTCGGCTTGGCGGAGCCTGTCCTGTTGCGATCGGGGTACGTCCGGGAAAGTCCGGTTACGCCAGGAAGCGGCCGGATACCTTTCGGATACTGCCAAAGGTGCGTCAGGCCCGCTACTCGGGCGCGCTCCTCGGGGTGCTTCGGGCACGGGGGGCCGGGACCGACCGGCCCCCCGCCGTCATGACGGGTTGCGGCGCAGCCGGAACCAGTAGAAGCCGTGCCCCGCCAGCGTCAGCAGATACGGCAGTTGGCCGATCGCCGGGAAGCGCACCCCGCCGATCAGCTCCACCGGGTGCCGGCCCGCGTAGCGGCGCAGGTCCAGCTCGGTGGGCTGGGCGAACCTGGAGAAGTTGTTCACACAGAGCACCAGGTCGTCGCCGTCCTCCCGGAGGAAGGCCAGCACGGCCGGGTTGCTGGACGGCAGCTCGGTGTACGAGCCCAGGCCGAACGCGCGGTTCTGCTTGCGGATCTCGATCATCCGCCGGGTCCAGTGCAGCAGCGAGCTGGGTGAGCTCATCTGCGCCTCGACATTGGTGACCTGGTAGCCGTAGACCGGGTCCATGATGGTCGGCAGGTAGAGCCGTCCGGGGTCGCTGGAGGAGAACCCGGCATTGCGGTCGGGCGTCCACTGCATCGGGGTGCGCACGGCGTCCCGGTCGCCCAGCCAGATGTTGTCGCCCATGCCGATCTCGTCGCCGTAGTAGAGAATGGGCGAGCCGGGCAGGGACAGCAGCAGAGCGGTGAACAGCTCGATCTGGTTGCGGTCGTTGTCGAGCAGTGGCGCGAGTCGGCGGCGGATGCCGATGTTGGCCCGCATCCGCGGGTCCTTGGCGTACTCCGCGTACATGTAGTCGCGTTCCTCGTCGGTGACCATTTCGAGGGTCAGCTCGTCATGGTTCCGCAGGAAGATGCCCCACTGGCAGGTGTCGGGGATGGCCGGGGTCTTGGCCAGGATCTCCGACACCGGGTAGCGGGACTCGCGCCGTACCGCCATGAAGATGCGCGGCATGACCGGGAAGTGGAAGGCCATGTGGCATTCGTCGCCGCCCTTGCGGAAGTCGCCGAAGTAGTCGACGACGTCCTCGGGCCACTGGTTGGCCTCGGCCAGCAGCACCGTGTCCGGGTACTGCGCGTCGATCTCGGCGCGCACCTTCTTCAGGAAGTCGTGCGTACGCGGCAGGTTCTCGCAGTTGGTGCCCTCCTGCTGGTACAGGTAGGGCACCGCGTCGAGCCGGAAGCCGTCGATGCCGAGGTCCAGCCAGAAGCGCAGCGCGGCCAGGATCTCCTCCTGCACCCGCGGGTTCTCGTAGTTGAGATCCGGCTGGTGGGAGAAGAAGCGGTGCCAGTAGTACTGCTTGCGCACCGGGTCGAAGGTCCAGTTCGACGTCTCGGTGTCGACGAAGATGACCCGGGCGTCGGGGAACTGCTTGTCGTCGTCGGCCCAGGTGTAGTAGTCGCCGTAGGGACCTTCGGGGTCGCTGCGGGACTGCTGGAACCACTCGTGCTGGTCGCTCGTGTGGTTCATGACGAAGTCGATGATCACGCGCATGCCGCGCTGGTGCGCGGCGTCCACGAACTCCACGAAGTCGGCCAGGTCGCCGAACTCGGGGAGGACCGCGGTGTAGTCGGCGACGTCGTAGCCGCCGTCGCGCAGGGGTGAGGCGAAGAACGGCGGCAGCCAGAGGCAGTCGACGCCCAGCCATTGCAGATAGTCGAGTTTGGCGGTGATGCCTTTCAGGTCGCCGACACCGTCGCCGTTGCTGTCCTGGAAGGAGCGAACGAGGACTTCGTAGAACACCGCCCGTTTGAACCAGTCGGGATCACGGTCCTTGGCAGGGGTGTCCTCGAAGGTGTCAGGGACGGGTTCGTTGACGATCAACTGAGTGACCCTCCGATCGATGGAGACGGTCGCAGCGACAGGACGTGCGCGGGCGCGCGGCCCGGTTCAAGGCGCACATAGTTGTCTCTGCCCCAGTGGTAGGTCTCACCGGTGAGCGCGTCGCGCACCGGGAAGGACTCGTGCCAGGAGAGGCCGAGTTCCGGCATGTTCAACGAGACGGTCGCCTCCTGGGTGTGGAACGGGTCCAGGTTGACGACCACCAGTACGACGTCGTCGCCGCGGCGCTTGGAGTAGGCGAGCATCGCGTCGTTGTCCACCGGGTGGAATGTGATGTCCCGCAGCTGCTGGAGCGCCGGATGACGGCGGCGCAACCGGTTGAGCGTGGTGATCAGCGGGGCCAGCGAGCGCCCCTCGGCCTCGGCCGCCGCCCAGTCGCGCGGCCGCAGTTCGTACTTCTCCGAGTGCAGATACTCCTCACTGCCGGGTGTGGCGGGGTCCGCCTCGCACAGTTCGAAGCCCGCGTAGACCCCCCAGCTGGGGGACAGGGTCGCCGCGAGCACGGCCCGGGCCTCGAACGCCGGCCGGCCGCCGTTCTGCAGATAGCCGTGCAGGATGTCGGGGGTGTTCACGAAGAAGTTCGGCCGCATCCAGGCGGCGGTCTCCCCGCTCAGCTGCCGCATGTAGTCGGTCAGCTCGTCCTTGCCCGTACGCCAGGTGAAATAGGTGTACGACTGCTGGAAGCCGATCTGCCCCAGCGTGCTCATCATGGCCGGGCGGGTGAAGGCCTCGGCCAGGAAGACCACCTCGGGATTCGTACGGTTGATGTCGGCGATCACCTTCTCCCAGAAGACCACCGGCTTGGTGTGCGGATTGTCGACCCGGAAGATCCGCACCCCGTGCGCCATCCAGTGCCGCAGTACCCGCAGCGTCTCGCGGACGATGCCGGGGAAGTCCTCGTCGAAGGCCACCGGATAGATGTCCTGGTACTTCTTGGGCGGGTTCTCCGCGTACGCGATCGTGCCGTCGGCCCGGTGCGCGAACCACTCCGGGTGCTTGGCCACCCACGGGTGGTCCGGGGAGCACTGCAGCGCGAAGTCCAGCGCGATCTCCAGCCGCAGGTCCTTGGCCTTGGCGACGAAGTGGTCGAAGTCGTCCATCGTGCCCAGGTCCGGGTGGATCGCGTCGTGCCCGCCCTCGGGCGAGCCGATCGCCCACGGCGAGCCCACGTCGTCAGGACCTGCCGTCAGGCTGTTGTCGCGGCCCTTGCGGAAGGCTGAGCCGATCGGGTGGATCGGCGGCAGGTAGACCACGTCGAAGCCCATCGCGGCCACCGCGGGCAGCCGCTCGGCGGCGGTACGGAAGGTGCCGTGCCGCGGCGGGGCGCCCTCGCGGACCACCGCGCCCTCCGAGCGCGGGAAGAACTCGTACCAGGACCCGAACAGCGCCCGCTCCCGCTCCACATGCAGCGGCAGCGGCCGTGAGGCGCTGACCAGCTCGCGCAGGGGGAAGCGGTCGAGCACCGCGACCACCTCGGGCGTCAGCGCCGCCGCGTGCCGGGCCGCGACCGGCCGTGCGGTGTCCCGCAGCGCGTCGACCGCGGCCAGCACCGCGGCCCGCCCGTCGCTCTTGGGCACCCCGGCCGCGGCCCGCTCGTACAGCTGCGCGCCCTCGGCCAGCACCAGCCCGGTGTCGATGCCCGCCGGGATCTTTATGCCCGCCGTGTGCCGCCAGGTCGCCACCGGGTCCGACCAGGCCTCCACCGTGTACGACCAGCGGCCCTCAGCGGTGGGGGTGATCCTGGCCCCCCAGCGGTCGGTGCCGGGCTCCAGCTCGCGCATCGGGGTCCACGGGCCGGACCGGCCCGCCGGGTCGCGCAGCACCACATTGGCGGCGACGGCGTCATGGCCCTCGCGGAACACTGTCGCCGTCACTTCAAAAGTCTCGCCCACCACTGCCTTGGCCGGCCGGCGACCGCAGTCCACCAGTGGCCTGACATCGAGAACGGGAATACGACCGATCATTTCCTCACCTGACAGCGCTGGGTACGGGACGACGACTTCCGCTCTTTTTAACTGTTCTTGGCGTTGTCGGCCTGTCTGCGTGGCCGCGGCCACCTGTATCCACCCGGGTGGCGGTGACAGGGCCGTACGGGTACCCCCGCTGGGGCGAAACAGTCCGTTCGGGTGTCGTGCACCGGGGAGCCTGCCCCGGGTCTACGCGCGACACGCACGGCCTGACCTCGTTTCGGGAGCGCGCCCCGAGTGCTCTGATCCGCGCCCCCGCCGCGCCAGCGGACCCGGCGGCGCGGGTGCGCCCGGGGCGTCCCGTCCGGTCCGGGTTCGTACCCCCGCGCGCGCCCCTGAATGCGCCCCCGCGTACGCCCAAGGCGGACAGGAAGCCGCAGTTGTGCTCCCCGCGGGCCGTGTGATTCAAGCCATCAGGATCGCATCCGCCGACGACTTGCGCACCGTTTCCCGGCAGGCCTTGGAGGTCCTGACCGGCGGCCCGGCACGCCCGGTACCTGCGTGACATGTGCCGGCCGCCTCGTGTACACACAGCTGAACGCGCCCGCGCTCGCACACTGATCACGCTCACTCCTGTGAGCCGCCGTTCGAGCGTTTGAGCCACCGGATCGTGGACTCTACCGGCGGGCCAAGGGCCAGCCGGGCTACGGTCGAAGGGTGAAGGCTATCCGTCGATTCACCGTGCGCACCGTCCTGCCGGAACCTCTGCGCCCGCTGGGGGGTCTGGCCCAAAATCTCCGCTGGTCGTGGCATCAGGAGACCAGGGAGCTTTTCCAGAGTGTCGACCCCGAGGGCTGGCGGGCAGCCCAGGGCGACCCCGTACGGCTGCTCGGCACGGTCGCCAAGGACCGGCTCGCCGCGCTGGCCGGCGACCGGCGCTTCCTGCGCCGCCTCAGCGCGGCAGCGGAGGATCTCGCCGACTACACCGGCGGCCCCCGCTGGTATCAGGAACAGTCCGACCTGCCCGCCGCCATCGCCTACTTCTCACCCGAGTTCGGCATCACCTCCGCCCTGCCCCAGTATTCCGGCGGCCTCGGCATCCTCGCCGGGGACCACCTCAAGGCCGCCAGCGACCTCGGCGTCCCGCTGATCGGCGTCGGCCTGCTCTACCGGCACGGCTACTTCCGCCAGACCCTCTCCCGCGAGGGCTGGCAGCAGGAGCAGTACCCGGTGCTCGACCCCAACTCGCTGCCCCTCACCCCGCTGCGCGAGGCCGACGGCTCGCCCGCGAAGACGAGCCTGGCCCTGCCCGGCGGCCGGACCCTGAGCGCCAGGATCTGGAAGGCCCAGGTCGGCCGGGTGCCGCTGCTGCTGCTCGACTCCGACGTCGAGGGCAACCAGGCCGCGGAGCGCGACGTCACCGACCGGCTCTACGGCGGCGGCAGCGAGCACCGGCTGCTCCAGGAGATGCTGCTGGGCATCGGCGGGGTCCGCGCGGTCCGCGCGTACTGCCGGATCACCGGCCACCCCGAGCCCGAGGTCTTCCACACCAACGAGGGACACGCCGGCTTCCTCGGCCTGGAGCGCATCCGCGAACTGTCGCTGGAAGGCCTCAGCTTCGACGCGGCGCTCGAAGCGGTCAGGGCCGGCACCGTCTTCACCACCCACACCCCCGTGCCGGCCGGCATCGACCGCTTCGACCGCGAACTGGTCGCCCGCCACCTCGGCGACGACGGCGAACTGCCCGGCGTCGACACCGGGCGGATCCTCGAACTGGGCATGGAGACCCACCGCGGCGGCGACCCGAACCTGTTCAACATGGCCCTCATGGGCCTGCGCCTGGCCCAGCGCGCCAACGGCGTGTCCACCCTGCACGGCGCCGTCAGCCGGGAGATGTTCGCCGGGCTGTGGCCGGGCTTCGACCCCGAGGACGTACCCATCACGTCCATCACCAACGGGGTGCACGCCCCCACCTGGGTCGCCCCGGAGGTGCTGCGGCTCAGCGCCAAGCAGATCGGCGCGCAGCGCGCCGAGGACGCGCTGATGATCGGCGGCACCGACCGCTGGGAGGCGATCGGCGGCGTCCCCGACACCGCGGTCTGGGAGCTGCGCCGCGAACTGCGCGAGCAGCTCGTCGACGACGTACGCCGCCGTGTGCGCGCCTCCTGGCGGCAGCGCGGCGCGGGCGACGCCGAACTCGGCTGGACCGACAGCGTCCTGGACCCCGACATCCTCACCATCGGCTTCGCCCGCCGGGTCCCCTCCTACAAGCGGCTCACCTTGATGCTGCGCGACCAGGACCGGCTCACCGAGCTGCTGCTGCACCCGGAGCGGCCGATCCAGATCGTGGTCGCGGGCAAGGCGCACCCGGCCGACGACGGCGGCAAGCGGCTGGTGCAGGAGCTGGTGCGCTTCACCGACGACCCCCGGGTGCGGCACCGCATCGTCTTCCTGCCCGACTACGACATCCGGATGGCCCGGATGCTCTACCCCGGCTGCGACGTCTGGCTCAACAACCCGCTGCGCCCCCTTGAGGCCTGCGGCACCTCCGGTATGAAGGCCGCGCTCAACGGCTGCCTCAACCTGTCGGTGCTGGACGGCTGGTGGGACGAGTGGTTCGACGGCGACAACGGCTGGGCGATCCCCACCGCCGACGGCATCGCCGACGAGGACCGGCGCGACGAGCTGGAGGCCGCCGCCCTCTACGACCTGCTGGAGAACCAGGTCGCCCCGCGCTTCTACGACCACGGTTCGCAGGGCCTGCCGCAGCGCTGGGTCGAGATGGTCCGGCACACCCTGGCCACGCTCGGCCCCAAGGTGCTGGCCGGCCGGATGGTGCGGGACTACGTCGACCGGCTCTACGCCCCCGCCGGGCGCTCGCACCGGGCGATACAGGGCCCCGCCGCGGTCGAGCTGGCCGAGTGGAAGCGCCGGGTACGCAGGCAGTGGCAGCAGGTGTCGGTGGACCATGTGGAGACCGACTCCGTCGAGGGCACCCCCGAGCTGGGCTCCACCCTCACCCTGCGCACCCAGATCAGCCTGGGCGGCCTCGACCCGGCCGACGTCGACGTCCAGCTGCTGTCCGGGCAGGTCGACGCCGCCGACCGGCTCGCCAACCCGACCGTGGTGTCCCTCAAGTGCACCGGCCGGCCCGACATCTCCGGCCGGCACTCCTACGAGGGGCCGCTCACGCTGGACCGCATCGGCTCCTTCGGCTACACGGTCCGGGTGCTGCCCGCCCACTCCCTGCTGGCGACCTCGGCGGAACTCGGGCTGGTGGCCGTCCCGCCGGAGGCCGCGGGCATGACCGCGGGCATCCTGCGGTAGGCCCCGCCGGGGTCAGGCGGCGCGGGAGCCGCGGGCGCGGCGGCCCGCCGCGCCGCCCCGGCCCGCGGCGGCGCCCGGTCCTGTCCTGCGCCCGGCCGGGTTGCCGGTACGGCGGCGCGGCGGCGTGGCCGCGGCGGTGGTCCTCGCCGCCGGGGCCGGCTGCTCCGCCACCGGCATGGCGACCGGCGTGCCCGACGGCTTGCGGGCGCCGGTGATCCGGACCAGGTCCGGGTCGCCGGGGCGGACCCTGGCGGTGGCCGGCCTGATCCCGGCCTGGGCCATCAGCCGGGCGTTCTCCCGCCGCTGCTCGGGCAGCACGAGGGTGATCACGGTCCCGGACTCGCCCGCGCGGGCGGTCCTGCCGCCGCGGTGCAGGTAGTCCTTGGCCTCGGTCGGCGGGTCGACGTTGACGACCATGTCGAGGCCCTCGATGTGGATGCCGCGGGCGGCGACGTTCGTGGCGACCAGCGCGTCGGCGGTGCCGGTGCGGAACTGGTCGAGGGCCCGGTTGCGCTGCGGCTGCGACTTGCCGCCGTGCAGCGCCACCGCCCGCACGCCCTGGCCGAGCAGGTGCTTGGTGAGCCGGTCGGCGCCGCGCTTGGTGCCGACGAACATGATCACCCCGCCCTTGCGGGCGGCGATCTCCGCGGTGACCGCGCGCTTGGTGGCCTCGTCCACATGCAGCACGTGGTGCTCCATGGTGGTGACGGTGGCCGCCGAGGGGTCCACCGAGTGGGTGACCGGCGCGTCGAGGAACCGCTTGACCAGCTTGTCCACATTGCGGTCCAGGGTGGCCGAGAACAGCATCCGCTGACCGCCGGGCTGCACCTGCTCCAGCAGCCGGGTGACCTGCGGCAGGAAGCCCATGTCGGCCATCTGGTCGGCCTCGTCCAGTACCGTCACCGCGACCCGGTCGAGCGCGCAGGCCCGCCGCTCGATGAGGTCCGCGAGCCGCCCGGGCGTCGCGACCAGCACCTCGGCGCCGGCCTTGAGCGCGGCGGTCTGCCGGTTGATCGACGCGCCGCCGACGACCGCGGTGATCCGCAGCCCGAGCACCTTCGCGTACGGGTCGAGCGCTTCGGTCACCTGCCCGGCCAGCTCACGCGTCGGCACCAGCACCAGCGCCAGCGGGCGCCTGGGCTCGGCCTTCCGCCCGGCGGCCCTGGTCCTGCTCAGCAGCGGCAGCCCGAACGCCAGGGTCTTGCCCGAGCCCGTCCTGCCGCGGCCGAGGACGTCCCGCCCGGCCAGCGAGTCGGGCAGCGTGGCGGCCTGGATCGGGAACGGCTCGGTCACCCCGTGGGCTTCGAGGGCGGCGACCAGCGCCGGGTCCAGCGGCAGCTGGGAGAAGAGCGTGACGGGCGGCACAGGTGACACGGGCGTTTCCTTCCTCGGGCCGCCGGTGCGGCGGCTGCATGCGAGAGGCCCGCACCGTGCGGTGCGGGCCTCCCAAGACCGGGCGCGGCGGCCCGGTGACGCGGTCAGAGCGCCCGGATCTTCTCCGCCTGCGGACCCTTCTGGCCCTGGGTGACCTCGAACTCGACCTTCTGGCCCTCGAGCAGCTCGCGGTAACCCTGCGACTCGATGTTCGAGTAGTGGGCGAAGACGTCGGAGCCGCCGCCGTCCTGCTCGATGAAGCCGAAGCCCTTTTCCGAGTTGAACCACTTCACGGTTCCGGTAGCCATATCCATCTCCTACTGGTGGGGCAGTTTCCAGATCCGCACTGTACGGATCCGGGTCGCCGTAGATGATCACCCCACACCGGAGAACTCCGGCAAAAACAAAAGTGCGCCCGGGGATCGCAATCATCCAGGCGCACGCAAAGTTCTGGGTACCACAACTGCAACAACGCTCACTCTAGCAGATCGCCACCCGACGCCACCCGGGCCGGCCGTGGACGGCCGGCCCGGGCGTGTTCCGCCGTTCGGGCGGATCAGCGGTGCTGCGTCGCGTCAGCTGACGTTGACGGCGGTGTCGTCGATCAGGAAGGAGGTCGCCAGGGAGGAGTCCTCGGTTCCGGTGAACTTCAGGGTGACGGTNGCGTCGCGTCAGCTGACGTTGACGGCGGTGTCGTCGATCAGGAAGGAGGTCGCCAGGGAGGAGTCCTCGGTTCCGGTGAACTTCAGGGTGACGGTCTGGCCGATGTAGGGGGCCAGGCTGACGGACCGCTGGACGTAGCCGGTGCCCTTGTTGATGTTGGAGTACGAGGCCAGGGTGGTGCTGCCGGCTGCGACGGTGAGCTTGTCGTAGGCGGTGGTGGTGCTGGTCTCGCTGCTGGAGATGTAGAGGTAGTAGGTGAAGGTGGCGCTGGTGCAGGTGGCGGGGATGGTCACCGACTGGGACAGGGTGTCGGTGTGGGTGGTCCCGTAGCCGTTCAGCCAGGCCTTGTAGGAGCCGGAGTGGGCCGGGGCGCCGGTGCTGTTGTCGATCGCGCCCGAGGACGCGGTCCAGCTGACGGCGCCGCTCTCGAAGCCGGGGTTGGCCAGCAGCTGGCCGGCGGTGCAGCCGCCGGTGGTGCTGGTGATCGTCCAGGTGAAGGACGCCGANGTCCAGCTGACGGCGCCGCTCTCGAAGCCGGGGTTGGCCAGCAGCTGGCCGGCGGTGCAGCCGCCGGTGGTGCTGGTGATCGTCCAGGTGAAGGACGCCGTCCCGGTCGCGTTGGTGGAGTCCTTGGCCGTCACCGTCACGCTGTAGCTACCGGTGGTGGCCGAGGTGGTGCCGGAGATCACGCCGGTCGAGGCGTTGATCGTCAGGCCCGGGGGCAGGCCGGTGGCGGTGTAGGTCAGGGCGCCGCCGTTGGTGCTGCTGGCCTGGATCTGCAGGCTGACCGCGGTGCTCACCTTGGTCGACTGGTTGCCCGGGTTGGTCACCGTCACGCCGGACGGGGTGGTCACCCGGCTGCCGACGCCGATCGCGGCCCACGTGTTGGCCACCGTGTTGTACGTGGCGCTGTTCGCGCCCCACAGGTCGGCCGCCGCCTGGAGCGACTGGGTACGGGCCGCCGCGTAGTTGGTGGTCGAGGTGAAGCGCTCGGTCAGCGACTTGTACCAGAGCTTGAGCGCGTTGTCCCGGCCGATGCCGGGCACCGACAGGTTGTCGTAGGTCGGGCTGTTGTAGCTGACCCCGTTGACGACCTTGGCGCCGCTGCCCTCGGAGAGCAGGTAGAACAGGTGGTTGGCCGGACCCGAGGAGTAGTGGACGTCCAGGCCGCCGAGGCTGGAGGACCAGTTGTCCTTCGAGCTGCCGTCCTTGCTGGGCTTGTCCATGTACCGCAGCGGGGAGCCGTCACCGTTGATGTTGATCTTCTCGCCGATGAGGTAGTCGCCCGGGTCGGTGGCGGTGTTGGAGTAGAACTCCACACCGGTACCGAAGATGTCGGACGTCGCCTCGTTCAGGCCGCCGGACTCACCCGAGTAGTTCAGGCCCGCGCTGTTGGCGGTGACGCCGTGGCTCATCTCGTGGCCCGCGACGTCCAGCGCGGTGAGCGGGTGGGTGTTGCCGCTGCCGTCGCCGTAGGTCATGCAGAAGCAGGAGTCGTCCCAGAAGGCGTTGACGTACGAGTTGCCGTAGTGCGTCCGGGAGTACGCTGCCCGCCCGTCGTTGGCGATGCCGTTGCGCCCGAAGGTGTTCTTGTAGAAGTCCCAGGTCTCCTGGGCGCCGTAGGCGGCGTCCACGCCCGCGGTCTGCGCGGTGGCGCCGTTGCCGTCGCCCCAGGTGTCGTCGGGGTCGGTGAACAGCGTGCCGGTCCCGGACGTGGCGTGGCTCAGGTTGTACGTCTTGTGGCCGCCGCGGGTGTTGTCCAGCAGCTGGTAGGTGCTGCCCGACAGCGTGGTGGTGATGTTCACCTGGCCGCTGTACTCACTGTTGCCGACGCCGGTCTCGATGCCCTGGTACTCGAAGAGCTTCGCGCCGGTCGTGGCGTCGGTGATCACGTGCAGCTGGTTGGGGGTGCCGTCCTCCTGGAGGCCGCCGATCACCGACTCCCAGGCGAGCACGGGGGTGCCGGACGCCGCCCAGACCACCTTGCGCGGTGAGTTGGCCGCCACCGGGGCCTTGGCGCCGTCGGCCTTGGCGCGGGTCAGGGCGAAGGACTTCGCCGAGTCGGCGCTCTTGACCGCGGTCGTCGAGGCCACCGCGATCGAGGCGTTGGTCGCCTTGTCCACGCCGGTGGTCGCGCCGAGCGGGCTCTGGTGCACGATCAGGTCGCCGCCGAGCACCGGCAGTCCCTGGAACGTACGCTCGTAGCGGGTGTGGGTGCTGCCGTCGGCGTCCTGGGACACCGACTTGACGACCAGCTTCTCCTGGGCGCCGAGGTGCAGCGACGACGCGGTCGTCGCCGCCTCCGACTGTGCCTGGGAGGTCAGCCCGGCCTGCTGAGCGGGGGTCAGCGAGGCGGGGAGCGCGCCCGGCCTGGGCTGCGCGTGGGTAGTCGCGGCCTGGGCCGACGCGCCGGTCTGCGCGGCGGGTTCAGCCGCCGCGGTGCCGGCCGGCAGCGTCACGGCGAGCATCGCCGCGCCGGCGATCAGCGCGCCGGCGGCTACTGCCGTACGGGCCGTACGGGGGGATCGTGCCACTCGTCACTCCTTCTGCGGCGGCCGCGGGGGTGCGCGGCCGGTGACAGTCCGGGCGGGTGGGGTTGGTGATCCGCCCGGGTAGAGCTGTGGTGTTGCTGTGGAACCGGCCACAGAGTGGCACTCTTTACTTGTTCATGTCAGTGCCGTGGTCCCAACTTGGCTGAAATTCGTTCGGTGTCCGGAGAGTGGCGTCCGCATAACGGTCAGATGTGAGAACCGTGTTGCACCCGCGAGAAGTTTGCCGGTTCTTTGACGCTGTGGAATGCGGACGTTCCCGGCCATTCGTGCGGACGTGTCCCCTCCGCTGTCTACAGTTGCCGCTGCGGCGGCGGGTACGGTCCGCGCCAGCGTGGCCGAAAATCGAGGTGGAGATGTCACGAATATCAGAACTGTCCGGCGAGTTCGGTCTGTCCGGTGCTGCGGAGGGCACCGGACAGACCGAACTCGCCCCGGACACGCGGCTTTTCGTACCGGCCCATCCCCGGTATCCCGCGGACCCCGAGCTGGCGCCGGGTGTCGGCTTCGAATTCCTCACCGAGCCGCGGACCGGCTCGGCGGTCCCGGTGGCCTTCACCACCCTGGACGCCCTGGTCGGCGCGCTGGGCGAGAACCAGCCGTGGATCGCGCTGCCCGCGGGCCCGTTCGCCGAGCTGATGCGACGCAACGGCTTCGGCCACCTCAAGGTCGACCCGGTCCTGTGGCCCGGCACGCAGCCGTACTGGACCGCGGAGAACCTCCGCGACTACACCGGGGCGGTACGGACGTGAGCGCCGGGTACAACGTCGTCCTGGCCGACCTGGCGGGCATGGCCTCGACCTTCCACACCCAGGCGGCGAACTACGCCGCGCTCAAGGTGGACGTCGCCCCGCCGATCGCCGAGTCCGGCGACGCGGGCCTGGACGACGCCATCGCCTCGATCATGGACGCCATCGCGGGCCTGCACGCCAAGCTCGCCGGGCGCATCGAGGAGCACGCCAACGGCCTGGACTACGCCCACGGCTCTTACCAACGGCACGACATCGACGTGCACGGACTGTTCGAGGACCTGATGCCCGATGAGTGACAGCTGGATCGGCGCCGACCTGGGCGGCCTGCACACCATGGGCACCACCCTCACCGGGGCCAAGGAACTCCTCGAAGGCGTCGTCAAGCCGCTCGGCGAAGGCGTCGAGACGCTGGTCTCCGACGCGGGCTGGAAGGGCGACGCGGCCGAGGAATTCCGCGCCCGCTGGTCCGAGGACTCGATAGCGGCCGGCGGCTTCGCCGAACTCGTCAAAGCGACGGGCGAGGCCCTCACCACCCTCGCCCACGCGCTCACCGGAGCCAACAGCGCCCTCCAGAACGCCGCTGACGTCGCGGCGGGCAAGGGCGTACCGCTCGGCCCGAACGGCGCCCCCGGCACGATGATGACCGCCGATCCGCCGAGTGCCGCTGACCAGAAGGCCATCGGCGACCTCAATGAATACGCCGGTGTCCACAACGAGATCATGCACAAGGCGCAGGCGGCCCGTATCGCCTGCGCCAAGACGCTCAACGCGCTCTACGACTCCCTCGACCCGGACACGTCGATGGGCAAGGGCGACAAGATCGTCGTCGCCGACTACCTGCGGGCGCTGTGGACCTCCAAGGCCGACGACGAGCGCAAGCTCGGCCTCGACGCGGGCAAGAAGCTCGACGAGGCCGAGAAGAAGCACGAAGCGGCCCTGAAGGCGATGAAGGACGAGGAGGCCAAGTTCCGCACCGCGGAGGCCGACCTCCCCAAGGCCTTCCGGCTCAGGGGCGAGTACCAGCGGCTCGGCACCCAGATCGACGCGCTGGACGCCGAGGTCGTCGCCAGCAGGAACGGCAGCGACTTCCTGCCGTTCGACCGGGTGCTCAACTACAAGCTCGCCGACGCGCTCCAGGGCGTGAAGCTGGTCGAGGGCGCACCGGAGTTCCTCAAGGAGATCCCGGTGGTGGACATCGCCGCGGTCACCGCCATCGGCCTGGTGGAGGCTAAGGAGGACCACGACAAGGGCTGGTCCTGGGCGCACTCGGTGACCGTCGACGTCGGCGCGGGCCTGGTCGGCCTCGCGGCCGGCGCGGCCGTGGTCGCGGCGGCCCCGGAGATCGGCATCGGCCTCGGCGTGACGGCGACAGCGGCCACCGCGGGCGCGGTCTTCGTCGGCGTAGGGTATTTCGCGGACGAGGCCTTCCACGAGCACTGGAGCGAGGACATCCACGACCACGGAGTGATCGCGGGCGTCGCGGACGGCACCTGGAACGTCACCAAGAACACCGGTGGGGACATGAAGGATCTGGCGGTCGGCACGGCGAAGGGCATCGGCAATGCCGGGAAGTCGGTCTGGCACCATGCCACCGGCTGGCTCTGAGCCCGGGCACGGTCCCGGCGGGGCCGCCGTCGAGCCCTTCGCGCTGCCCGTCCTCGGCACGAGCTGGCTGGACCGCGGCTTCGGCTACGGGGTGCGGCGGGGAGTGCTCGCGCTGTGCACCCTGCTCTTCGTCGCCCTGGTCGGCGCGACCGGGACCGCGCTCTACCTGGGCTTCGTCTCGGTCCTCCCGGCCGGGGCGCGGGTCGTCGTCCATGTGCTGGAGGGCGCCGCCGCCGTGGTGGCCCTGGCCGCCGGGTGGGTCGGGCAGCGCCGGGCCGGGACCGTGGCGGTCAGCTCGGAGGAGGCGGCCGCCGGGCGGCGCGCGGCCGGCGGGTCGGCCGCGCGCGGCTTCGGCAACCGCGGCCTGGCCGTCCTGCTGTCCCCGGTCCTTCCCGCCCTGGTCGCCTACATCCTGGGCCGGTCGCTGGCGGCCGTCCTGGTCCGCGAGACACCCCGCGAGATCGGCGCCCGCCTGGACTACGAGCGCCGCCTCGCGGCGGCCGGCGGTGGCGGCGGGGTCACGCCAGACCGTCCCGCCAGGCCGCGTCCAGCTCCGCGTAATGGCCCTTCCTGGCGATGAGTTCCGCGGGTGTGCCGTCCTCGATGACACGGCCGTCGCGCATCACCAGGACGCGGTCGGCGATCGCGACCGTGGACAGGCGGTGCGCGATGACCACGGCCGTACGCCCGTTGAGTACCGTCCGCATGGCGTGCTGGACGGCGCGCTCACCGGGGACGTCCAGCGAGGACGTCGCCTCGTCCAGGATCAGTACGCCCGGGTCCGCGAGCAGGGCACGGGCGAACGCGACCAGCTGGCGCTGCCCGGCCGAGATACGGCCGCCGCGCTTGCGCACGTCGGTGTCGTAGCCGTCGGGCAGCGACACGATGAAGTCGTGCGCGCCGATCGCCCGGGCCGCGGCCTCGACTTCCGCGCGGGTCGCGTCGGGGCGGCCGATGGTGATGTTGTCCGCGACGGTGCCGGAGAAGAGGAACGCCTCCTGCGTCACCATGACCACCCCGCGCCGCAGGTCGGCCTGCGACAGGTCGCTCAGCCGGACCCCGTCCAGCAGCACCCGCCCGCCGGTCGGGTCGTAGAACCTGGCCAGCAGCTTGGCCAGGGTGGACTTGCCCGCACCGGTCGCGCCGACCACCGCGAGGGTCTGCCCGGCCGGCAGCCGCAGGTCGAAGGCGGGCAGTACCTCGCCGCCGGTGCGGTAGCCGAACCGGGTCCGGTCGAAGACCACTTCGCGCCCCGGCCGCCCGCCGGCGGTCGGCGGCAGCGCGACCGGGTGCTCGGGCGCGGGCACGGTCGGCGTCTGGGCGAGCAGCCCGGCGATCTTCTCCAGCGAGGCCGCCGCCGACTGGTAGGAGTTCAGGAACATCCCCAGCCGGTCGATCGGGTCGTAGAGCCGCCGCAGGTACAGCACGAACGCGGCGAGCACACCGAGCGCCATGCCGCCGCCCGCCACCCGGTACGCGCCCCACACCACGATCCCGGCGACGGTGACGTTGGCCAGCAGCCGGGAGATGGTGACGTAGCGGGCCATCTCCAGGATCGCGTCGCCGTTCGCCCGGCACTGCCGGTCGTTCAGCTCGCCGAAGGCGGTGTCGTTGGGCACCTCGCGGCGGAAGGCCTTGACCGGGCGGATGCCGTTCATCGTCTCGGTGAACTTCACGATGACCGCCGCGATGGCGGTGGAGCGCCGGCGGTAGGCGACCATCGAGCGGCGCTGGAAGCCGCGGACCGCCACGTACAGCGGCAGGTACGACACCAGCGCGACCAGCCCGAGCCGCCAGTCGAGGAAGACCAGCAGCACCGAGATGTAGACCATCGAGAGCGCCACCTCGATCAGTTCCTCCAGGCCGTCGGTGAGCAGCTCCCTGATCGACTCGACGTCCGAGGTGGCCCGGGCGATCAGCCGGCCCGAGGTGTAGCGCTCGTGGAAGTCCAGGCTGAGCGACTGGGCGTGCCGGAACATCCGGGCGCGCAGCTCGATCAGCACGTCCTGGCTGATCAGCGCGGCGACCCGGATGAAGACGCGCTGGAGCGCGCCGGCGGCGATCCCGCAGCCCAGATACGCGCAGGCCACCGCGATGAGCGCGCCGTGCCGGCCGTCGCGCACCTGGGGGATCGCGTTGTCGATGGCGTACGCCACCAGCAGCGGGCCGGCCTGCACCGCCGCCTGCTGGACCAGCAGCAGGACCGAGGCCAGCCAGACCCGCCGAGTGTGCGGGCGCAGCAGCGAACGCAGCAGCAGCACCTGGGCGTTCTCGGGCGCGGGCAGCCGGTCCAGGTCGAAGGCGTCGGGCCCGCCCGGCGCCGCCGCGGGGGCCGCCCGCTGCGGGCCGGCCTCCTCGGGGCCGCTGAGCTGCTGCTCGGTGGCGGACGTCATCGGGCGTCGCTCCTCTCCAGGGGTTCCACGGGCGCGGCCTGCGCGGTGCCGGTCTCCGGCTCGGTGAGCCCCGACATCAGGTGGCGGTACTCGGCGTTGTCCCGCAGCAGCTCCGGGTGGGTGCCGACCGCGGTGATCCGCCCGCCGGACAGCAGCGCCACCCGGTCGGCGAGCTGTACGGTCGACGGCCGGTGCGCCACGACCAGCGCGGTCGTCTCCCGCAGCACATCGCGCAGCGCCGCCTCGACCAGGGCCTCGGTGTGCACGTCGAGCGCGGACAGCGGGTCGTCCAGGATCAGGAACTGCGGGCGCCCGACGACCGCGCGGGCCAGCGCGAGCCGCTGCCGCTGACCGCCGGACAGGCTCAGGCCCTGCTCGCCGACCTGGGTGTCCAGGCCGTCGGGCAGCGCGTGCACGAAGCCGCACTGGGCGATGTCCAGCGCCCGCAGCACCTCCGCCTCGCCCGCGCCGTCCGGCCCGGCGCCCATCGCCACGTTCTCCCGTACGGTCGCGGAGAAGAGGGTGGGCTCCTCGAAGGCCACCGCGACGAGTGCGCGCAGCCGCTCGACCGGCAGCCCCGCGGTGTCCGTGCCGTCCAGGGTGATCCGCCCGCCGGTCGGCTCGTGCAGCCGCGGCACCAGCGCGGTCAGCGTGGTCTTCCCGCACCCCGTGGCGCCGACCAGCGCCATCGTCTCGCCCGACCTGATGTGCAGGTCCACCCCGTCGAGCACCGCGGCGCTCCCCGCCACCGCGTCGGGATACCGGAACCCGACCCCTTCCATCCGCAGCC
>NZ_JAJSYW010000194.1:0-13592 GCF_036815005.1 Streptomyces sp. IBSBF 2435
GGCTATGGGCCCGGCGGGGGAGGGGGCGGCGGCCGGGACCCGCTGGCCGGCATGCCCCCGCTGGCCGCCGCGGGCAGAAGAGTGCTGGCCCGCGTCATCGACATCGTCATCGTGCTGATCCCGGCGGGCCTGCTGGACTGGGCGGCCGGCGGGGTGCACGGCAACGACTTCAGCTACGGCCGGTCCGCGGTCGGCGGCGTCTTCACGGCCGGGATCGGCTTCCTCTACGAGTGGTACATGACGAAGTCCACCGGTCAGACGGTGGGCAAGAAGCTGATGGGCCTGCGGACGGCGATGCTGTCCGACGGCAGCGTGCCGAACACGAATGCCGCCGCGATCCGCGCGGCCGTGCTGTGGCTGCCGGCCTTCTGCTGCAGCTGCTTCTGGTTCCTGATCATCGGCCTCACCGTGCTGGTGGACAGGCCGTACAAGCAGGGGCTGCACGAGAAGGCGGCCAGGACCGTAGTCGTGACCGCCGTCTGATGGGCCGCCCGAGCGGCTCAGCGCCGCAGCGAGCGCTCACCGACCCGGGAGTGGGCGCCGCTCGCCGCGCGGGAGCGCGAGGCGGGGGCGTGGGCCGGCGGAAGCGGGGCCGGGCCGAGGGAGGCGCGGCGGCGGGCGGTGGCCGGCATGGTCACGGTCACTGCGACGAGCACCCCGAGCACCAGCCCGCCGGCGGCCACGCCGGCGACCGCGGCGCCGGAGCGTACGTCGAACAGCAGCAGCGCCGCGAGGGTGGACAGGACGACGGTCAGGGAACCGTAGGCGAGTTGCGGAGTCGTCGGACGTGGCATCGGGGGAACCGTCCTCGGGTACGTCGAAGCGGGGGCACGCTGACGGGTGGTTCCTGTTCGGCATGCCCGGGGCGAACACCGGGTAAGCATGGCCTCACCCGTCGTGCGGTGCACGAGGGGGCGCACGGGGTCGCACGCGCATCCGGTTCTGTCAACGCTCGGACAGCGCAGGGGTACTTGCGCGGACTGATGTCCGGTCAGCGGAGCCGCGGAACCGGTAAACGTACTGTCCTGCCATGCCCAAGTCAAGGTCTGTTTTTTCGTCCGCCACTCCGGTGCAATGGCCTTTCCCAAGGGGAGGTCAAGTAGTCTTGAAATATCACCGGAGGATCACCCAACCCGCCGCCCTGGCACTGGCAATCGCCGTGCTGGGCGTGCTTCCCACCGCTACCGCGGCGGGTGCCTACGCGGCGGCGCCGGAGCACGCACCCGGCACCGTACCTGCGGCTTCGGCGCACGACCCGGCGGAGAGCCAGGCCCACGACCTGCCGGGCCCGTTCAGCAAGCAGCAGGAGGCCGAGCGCTCCGCCGCCCTCCAGCAGGTCGTCGCGGGACAGGCGTCGGTCCAGCAGATCGGCGCCTCCAAGGTCGTCCAGCTCGGCTCCGGCAAGGGCAAGAAGAGCAAGTACGTGGAGTTGGGCCGGGAGAAGACCGACAAGATCTTCACCATCCTGGCCGAGTTCGGCAACCAGGTGGACAGCACCACCACCTACGACCCGGACGGTCCCGACGGCCCCGACGCCCCGGTCACCAAGTACGGCGGCACGCCGGGCCCGGCGCACAACACGATCGCCAAGCCCGACCCGGCGGCCGACAACAGCACCGCCTGGCAGGCCGACTACAACCAGGCGCACTTCCAGGACCTGTACTTCTCGCACAAGTCCGGCGCCGACTCGCTGGCCACCTACTACGAGAAGCAGTCCTCGGGCCGCTACTCGGTCGACGGTGAGGTCTCCGCCTGGGTCAAGGTGCCCTGGAACGAGGCCCGTTACGGTTCCAACTACTGCGGCAGCACCATCTGCTCCAGCGCCTGGGACCTGATCCGCGACGCCACCACCGCCTATGTCGCCGACCAGAAGGCGCAGGGCCGTACCGACGCCCAGGTCAAGGCGGACCTGGCGCAGTACGACCAGTGGGACCGTTACGACTACGACGGCGACGGCAACTTCAACGAGCCGGACGGCTACATCGACCACTTCCAGATCGTCCACGCGGGCGAGGACGAGTCGGCCGGCGGCGGCGCACAGGCCACCGACGCGCTGTGGGCGCACCGCTGGTACGCGTACGGCACCGACGCGGGCCGCACCGGGCCGGCCGACAACCGCGCGGGCGGCACCCAGATCGGCAACACCGGCATCTGGGTCGGCGACTACACCCTCCAGCCGGAGAACGGCGGCCTCGGCGTCTTCGCGCACGAGTACGGCCACGACCTCGGCCTCCCCGACGAGTACGACACCACGTACATCGGCGAGAACAACACCGCCTTCTGGACGCTGATGTCGTCCGGCTCGTGGATGGGCACCGGCAAGAACGCCATCGGCGACCGTCCCGACGACATGAACGCCTGGGACAAGCTGCAGCTGGGCTGGCTCAACTACGGCACGGCCAAGGCCGCGACGCGCTCCAGCACCAAGCTGGGCGTCGCCGAGTACAACACCAAGGACAAGCAGGCGCTGATAGTCACGCTGCCCGACAAGACCGTCACCACGACGATCACCCCGCCCGCCGAGGGCAGCAAGCAGTGGTGGTCGGGCAGCGGTGACAACCTGGCGAACACCCTGACCCGTTCGGTGGACCTCACCGGCAAGACCTCCGCGTCGCTCACCCTCAAGGGGTGGTGGGACATCGAGGAGAACTACGACTACCTCTACACCGAGGTCTCCGCGGACGGCGGCGCCAGCTGGACCGCGCTCGACGGCACCGCCAACGGCAAGTCCCTGCCGCGTGACGGCGGCAACGCCCCGGCGCTGACCGGCACCAGCGGCGCGTACGAGGACCTGGCCTTCCCGCTCGACGCCTACGCGGGCAAGCAGATCCAGCTGCGCTTCCGCTACCTCACCGACGGCGGTGTGGCCCAGCAGGGCTTCACGGCCGACGCGATCAAGGTGACCGCCGACGGCGCCACCGTGGTCAGCGACGGCGCGGAGACCGACGACAACGGCTGGACCGCCAAGGGCTTCACCCGGATCGGCGCGTCCTTCACCAACGACTACCCCGAGTTCTACATAGCGGAGAACCGGCAGTACGTCTCGTACGACCAGACGCTGAAGACCGGCCCGTACAACTTCGGCTGGCTGAACACCAAGGCCAAGCAGGTCGAGCACTTCCCGTACCAGAACGGGCTGCTCGTGTGGCTCTGGGACACCTCGCAGGCCGACAACAACGTCGGCGCGCACCCGGGCGCCGGCGAGATACTGCCGGTCGACGCCCACGCCAAGCCGGAGAAGTGGTCGGACGGCACGCTGATGCGCAACCGCATCCAGGCCTACGACTCGACCTTCAGCTGGTACCCGACGCAGGGTCTGACCCTGCACAACAACGGGGTCGCCGCCCGGGTCGGCGCGAAGCTCGGCTCGCCGGTCTTCGACGACCACTACGGCACGTACTGGTACGACAGCAACCCGTACGGCAGCGTGAAGGTCCCGGACACCAACACCCGGCTCACCATCACGTCCGAGCCGCTGGACGGCAGCACGCTGACCGTCCAGGTGGGACCGGCGCACCGCTGACAGCGGACGCCGTTCGACCTGCGGTAACGCTACGTTCGGCCGTCGCCTGCTGGTGGGCGGCGGCCGAACGGCCGATGATGTGACCATGGCGGTCGGAGGTTTCAGCAAGCTGCCGAGCGGCACGGTCGTCGTGGCCCTCGCGCTGGCGCACCCTGCCGACCCGGCGCACACGGTACGGGTCGTGGTGCACGCGCTGAACCGGCAGCGCGCCCTGACCCGGCTGAGCAACCTCGGCTTCCGCGGCACCCGCCTGACCGGTAACGCCGAGCCCCCCACCCCGGACGAGATCACCGCGGTGCTGCATCACCCGGACGGGCTCATCTGGCGCGACCGACACGCCAGGACGTCGGACCCCTGGCACCCGATCTCGACCCTGAACCGGGTCTAGCCGGCCGTACGCCTCACGGCTGCACCAGCTCCACGCCCGCGGCCCGCAGCTCGTCCAGCGCCCGCTCGGTGGTCTCCTTCGCCACCCCGGCGGTCAGCCCGACCAGCACCCGGGTAGCGAAGCCCTCCCTGGCCGAGTCCAGGGCCGTCGCGCGCACGCAGTGGTCGGTGGCGATCCCCACGACGTCCACCTCGCCGACCTCGCGCTCCCGCAGCCAGTCCGCGAGCCCGGCGCCGTTCTCGTCCCGGCCCTCGAAACCGCTGTACGCCGCCGCGTAGGCGCCCTTGTCGAAGACCGCGTCCACCGCGCCCGAGGCCACCGCGGGGGCGAAGTTCGGGTGGAAGCCGACGCCCTCGGTGCCCGCCACGCAGTGCACGGGCCAGGTGGTGACGAAGTCCGGCTCGGCGGAGAAGTGGCTCCCCGGTTCGATGTGGTGGTCCCGGGTGGCCACGACATGCCGGTAGCTGCCGGCCGTCTCGCCGATCAGGTCCGTGACCCCGGCGGCCACGTCCGCCCCCCCGGACACCGCGAGACTGCCCCCCTCGCAGAAGTCGTTCTGCACGTCGACGACAATCAGTGCGCGGTGCATGATGCCCTTCCGGCGGATGTGTGAAGACGGCCCGAGCGTATCGCTGACCCCGCCCCCCGGCCTGCGACAGGGGCGCCCCCTGGGGGGCACCCCGTACAGGCGCTAGGTGGTCTGTTCTGTGGGGAGGGCGGGTTCGCCGCGGGAGAGCTGGGTGGCGGACAGCGGGAGGCCGGCCCTGGCCTCGATGTGGCGCACGTGGGCCGCCTCCAGGGGCTCGCGCCCGACGACCTCGCCGGCCCGCACCAGCGGGACGAGGAGCTGGCGGTCCACGAGGTCCTCGGGGACCGCCCCGCTGCCGACGACCTCCGCGACGGCGACCCCGTCCTCGTCGACCCGGCGCGCGGCCCACTTCCTGCCGCCGACGCTCGTCTTCCCGCCCATCGACTTCTTCGCCACCGGCACCAGCGGTTCGCCGCCCGCCGCGCGGGCGACCAGCTTGTAGACCATCGAGCACGTCGGGTGCCCGCTGCCGGTGACCAGCGACGTACCGACCCCGTAGGAGTCGACCGGCGCGGCCGCCAGCGAGGCAATGGCGTACTCGTCCAGGTCGGAGGTGACCACGATCCTGGTCTGCTCGGCCCCGAGGTCGTCAAGCTGCTGGCGCACCCGGTGGGCGAGCAGCAGCAGGTCGCCGGAGTCGATGCGCACCGCGCCCAGCTCGGGCCCGGCGATCTCCACGGCGGCGCGTACCGCGGTCGCCACGTCGTAGGTGTCGACCAGCAGGGTGGTGCCGCGGCCGAGGGACTCGACCTGGGCGGTGAAGGCGTCCCGCTCGGTGTCGTGCAGCAGCGTGAAGGCGTGGGCGCTGGTGCCGACGGTGGGGATGCCGTAGCGGAAGCCGGCCGCGAGGTTGGAGGAGGTGCGGAAGCCGCCGACGTAGGCGGCGCGGGAGGCGGCGACCGCCGCCAGTTCGTGGGTGCGCCGGGCGCCCATCTCCATCAGCGGGCGCCCGCCGGCGGCGACGGCCATCCGGGAGGCGGCGGCGGCGATGGCCGAGTCGTGGTTGAGGATCGACAGGACCACCGTCTCCAGCACGACCGCCTCGGCGAAGGTGCCCTCGACCCGCAGGACCGGGGAGCCGGGGAAGTAGACCTCGCCCTCGGGGTAGCCCCAGATGTCACCCGTGAAGCGGTATCCCGCCAGCCATTCGAGTGTCGCCTCGTCCACGACGCGTTCGCGCCGCAGGAAGTCCAGGACGGGCGCGTCGAAGCGGAAGTTCTCTACGGCGTCGAGCACCCGGCCGGTGCCGGCGACGACGCCGTAGCGGCGGCCTTCCGGCAGCCGCCGGGTGAAGGCCTCGAAGACCGAGCGGCGCTGTGCGGCCCCGCTGCGCAGCGCCGCCTGCAGCATGGTCAGCTCGTAGCGGTCGGTGAAAAGCGCGGTGGACGGCACGTCCACCGGCAGTCCCAGCTCTGCTGTGCTCATGACCGGGATGCTACCCCCGATCTCGTCAAACTGACGAGATCTCCGGGGTGTGCGCGCCCTCACACCCCCGCGAGCACACCATTTGTGCGAGACCCCACAACAGCGGCAGCATGGAACCTGTGAGTGTCGCCCCAGTCGAGCCCGTCGAGACCGAACGCCCCGAGTCGAGCGAAGCGCCGTTCGCCGCTCCCGAACCGGACGTCCCGTGGGTGACGATCGTGCACAACGACCCGGTCAACCTCATGAGCTACGTGACATACGTCTTTCAGGCGTACTTCGGCTATTCGAAGGGCAAGGCCACCAAACTCATGCAGGACGTCCACCACAAGGGCAGGGCCGTGGTCTCCAGCGGCAGCCGCGAGGAGATGGAACGCGACGTGCAGGCGATGCACGGCTACGGCCTGTGGGCGACGCTGTCGCAGGACCGCTGATGGGCCGCAAGCGGGCCCGTTCGGGCTACTTCGAGGCGGTGCGGGGCGGCGGCGCCGCCATCGCGCTGGACCGGGGCGAGATCTCCATCCTGCGCTCCCTGGTCGTCCAGCTGCTGGAGCTGGTCGGCCCGGGACCCGGTGCGGCCGACGCCGACGCCGACCCGCTGGCTGAGCTGTTCGCCGAGGGGCCCAGCAGGCCGCCGGACGACCCGGCGCTGGCCAGGCTGTTCCCCGACGCCTACGAGGAGCAGGCGGACGCCTCGGAATTCCGCCGCTTCACCGAGAACGACCTGCGGGCCCGCAAGCGCGACGACGCGCTGGCCATGGTGCGCTGCCTGGACCGGGGCGGCGCGCAGCTGGACCTCACGCCCGAGGAGTCCAGGCAGTGGCTGGGCACACTCAACGATCTGCGGCTGACCATCGGCGCGTACCTGGACATCACCGAGGACGACGACAACGAGCTGTACCACCTGCCGGACGATGACGAGCGCAAGCCGATGGTGGTGGCGTACCTGTGGCTCGGCGCGCTCCAGGAGTCGCTGGTCGAGACGCTGATGCCGTAGGGCGCCCGCGAGGACCCCTCCGGTGGCCCAGTACGGATTTCGGCGCCGCGCCCGCGTGGTACGGATCCGGGCATGACGGACCCGAAGGACGTACCGGCCGAGGCCGACGAGGAATACGCGCGCGGCCTCGGCAGCCGGCAGATCCAGATGATCGCGATCGGCGGCGCCATCGGCACCGGGCTCTTCCTCGGCGCGGGCCGCGCCATCCACCAGGCCGGCCCCAGCCTGATCCTGATGTACGCCGTCGCCGGCGTCGTCATCTTCGCGATCATGCGGGCGCTGGGCGAACTGCTGACCTACCGGCCGGTGTCCGGCTCCTTCGCCGACTACGCCCGCGAATTCCTCGGCCCGTTCGCCGGTTACGCCACCGGCTGGACGTACTGGCTGCTGTGGGTGGTCACCGGGATGGCAGAAGTGACCGCCGCCGCCACGTATGTCGCCTACTGGTGGCCGCAGGTGCCGCAGTGGAGCGCGGCGGCCGGCTTCCTGCTGCTGCTCTTCGCGGCCAACCTGATCTCGGTGAAGCTGTTCGGCGAGGTCGAGTTCTGGCTGTCGATGATCAAGGTCACCGCGATCCTGGGGATGATCCTGATCGGCGTCGGCGTGCTGACCCTCGGCCTGTCCGCGGCCGGTGACACCGCGTCGGTCGGCCACCTGTGGCGCGACGGCGGCTTCTTCCCCAACGGGGTCGGCAGCTCGCTGCTGACCCTGCAGATCGTCATGTTCGCCTACGTCGCGGTCGAACTCGTCGGGGTGACCGCGGGCGAGGCGCAGAACCCGCGCAGGACGCTGCCCCGGGCCATCAACACCCTGCCGTGGCGCATCGCGCTGTTCTACGTCGGCGCGCTGACCGTGATGCTCTGCGTGGTGTCCTGGACCGAATTCAGCCCGGGCGTCAGCCCGTTCGTGGCCGCCTTTGCCAAGATCGGCATCCCCTTCGGCGCCGGCATCGTGAATTTCGTGGTGCTGTCCGCCGCCCTGTCGTCGTGCAACTCCGGGATGTACTCCACCGGCCGGATGCTGCGCGACCTGGCCGTCAACGGCCAGGGGCCGCAGCTGTTCGGCCGGCTGACCGCGCGCCGCACCCCGGCGGCCGGCACGCTCGCCTCGGTCGGCGTGATGGGCATCGGGGTGTGGCTCAACTACGTCGACCCGGCGGGCGCGTTCACGTACATCACCGCCTTCGCGACCGTCGCCGGGGTGTGGACCTGGGCGGTGATCCTCGGCTCGCACATCCGCTACCGGGCCGCCGTGCGCGCCGGGCGGGCCGCGACCGCCTGGTTCACCGCGCCGGGCGGCGCCGCGGCCAGCTGGGCGGCGCTGGGCTTCCTGGCCGTGGTCGTGGTGCTGATCGGCGCCGACAGCCAGGCGCGGATCTCGCTCTACGGCGTCCCGCTGTGGTTCGCCGCGCTGGCGGCCGGCCACCGGGTGCTCAAGCGGCGCAACCCGGCCGCCTTCGCCCGCCGCGCCCATGTGCCGCCGTCGCCGGAGGGCGACCTCGCGGACGGCCCGCGGACCACCCCGGACGCCGCCGCGCTGTGAGACGGCGGCGCCCTGCTGGAGCCCTGGCCGCCCCTGTTACTTTTCCCGCATGCTGACCATCACCCAGGAGCTGTACGACGCGATCGTGGCCCACGCCCGCGCCGACCACCCCGACGAGGCCTGCGGCATCGTGGCGGGGCCGGAGGGCAGCGGCCGCCCCGAGCGGTTCATCCCGATGCTGAACGCTGCCCGCTCGCCGACCTTCTACGAGTTCGACTCCACCGACCTGCTCAAGCTCTACCGGGACCTCGACGACCGGGACGAGGAGCCGGTGATCGTCTACCACTCGCACACCGCGACCGAGGCGTACCCGTCCCGCACCGACATCTCCTACGCCAACGAGCCGGGCGCGCACTACGTCCTGGTGTCGACCGCGGAGGACTTCCAGTTCCGCTCGTTCCGCATCGTGGACGGTGCCGTCACGGAAGAACCGGTCAAAGTAGTGGCTTCGTACGCCTGACGTTCCGGATGCCGAGACGTGCGCCTGAGCCCGGTTCGGGGAATCGATACGATGAGCGCATGGTTTTCTCCGACGTGAGCGACAATGCGCCGGGCACGCCGCTCGTGGCGCGGCTGCACGTCGATCTGTGCCGCCGCACCAGCGCGGCGTGTCCGCGCGCCTGACCGCACCACCGCGCCGCTCCGCCCGCACCCCGTACGGCCCGCACGGCACCGCAGCCCCGCCCGCGACGAGCACCAGCCCGTCCCCGCACCCACGCACTCACTGGAGCGCAGACATGGCCATCGAGGTCCGCATCCCGACCATCCTCCGCACCTACACCGACGGCGAGAAGTCCGTCGAAGGCGCGGGCAGCACGCTCGACGAGCTGCTCACCGACCTCGACAGCCGCCACGCGGGGCTGCGGGACCGGGTGGTCGACGGCGGCGAGCTGCGCCGCTTCGTCAACGTCTACCTCAACGACGAGGACGTCCGCTTCCTGGACGGCATCACCACCGAGCTCGCCGACGGCGACAGCGTGACGATCCTGCCCGCCGTCGCCGGGGGCATGGCCTGATGCGCTACGACAGCCCGCTGGCGGCGGTCGGCAACACCCCGCTGGTCCGCCTGCCGCGCCTGTCACCGTCCGACGCCGTGAGCGTCTGGGCCAAGCTGGAGGACCGCAACCCGACCGGCTCGGTCAAGGACCGCCCGGCCCTGCACATGGTCGAGCGGGCCGAGGCCGAGGGGCGGCTCACCCCCGGCTGCACCATCCTGGAGCCGACCTCCGGCAACACCGGCATCTCGCTGGCGATGGCCGCCCGGCTCAAGGGCTACCGCATCGTCTGCGTGATGCCCGAGAACACCTCCTCGGAGCGGCGCGAACTGCTCACCATGTGGGGCGCCGAGATCATCTCCTCGCCCGCGGCCGGCGGCTCCAACACCGCCGTGCGGGTCGCCAAGGAACTGGCCGCGGAACACCCCGACTGGGTGATGCTCTACCAGTACGGCAACCCCGCCAACTCCGGGGCGCACTACACCACCACGGGCCCGGAGATCCTCGCCGACCTGCCGACCATCACCCACTTCGTCGCGGGCCTGGGCACCACGGGCACCCTGATGGGCGTCGGCCGCTTCCTGCGCGAGAAGGTCCCCGGCGTCGCCATCGTCGCCGCCGAGCCGCGCTACGACGACCTGGTCTACGGGCTGCGCAACCTCGACGAGGGCTTCGTGCCCGAGCTGTACGACGAGTCGGTGCTCACCACCCGCTTCTCGGTCGGCTCCCAGGACGCGGTCCGCCGCACCCGCGAACTGCTCCAGCAGGAGGGCATCTTCGCCGGAGTGTCCACCGGCGCGGCCCTGCACGCGGCGCTCGGCGTCGCCGCCAAGGCCGAGCGTGCGGGCGAGCGGGCCGACGTGGTCTTCGTCGTCGCCGACGGCGGCTGGAAGTACCTGTCCACCGGCATCTACACCGCGCCGACCACCGAGGCCGCGGTGGCCGCCCTGCACGGCCAGCTCTGGGCCTGACCCGCGGCGGCGGCGCGCCGGACGGGGCCCCGCCCGTCCGGCGTACCGCCCGCTCCCGCCTGCCGCCGTCGAACACAAAGCGCCAAGTGCGGCCGTACGGGACCTAAAAGACCCCCCGGACTGGTGATTCCGCCCACAACGGGGCGCCGTGGAGGCCCAGCGCACCGCCTTGCGCTCTACCCTCGGCAAGACATGGCGGACCGCTTCCGCCAATTCCCCCGCCCCGCCAGGAAAGGGGTGATTGCGGCGCGCCCTCGGAGGTGTTTCCCGGAATGAAGCTCACCGTCGTCGGCTGCTCGGGGTCGTTCCCGTCCGTGGACTCGGCTTGTTCGAGCTATCTCGTCGAGGCCGACGGCTTCCGGCTGCTGATCGACATGGGCAACGGCGCCCTGGGCGAACTGCAGCGCCACTGCGGGCTCTACGACCTGGACGCGGTCGTGCTGAGCCATCTGCACGCCGACCACTGCATCGACATGTGCGGCTACTTCGTGGCCCGCTACTACCGCCACGACGGCGGCCCGGCCGCCGCGATCCCGGTCTACGGCCCGGCCGGCACCGAGCGCCGGCTGAACATCGCCTACGGCGACGTACCCGACGAGAAGTGCATGAGCGAGGTCTTCGACTTCCGCACCCTCCAGCCGGGCAGCTTCCGGCTCGGCCCGTTCGACATCAGCACCGACCTGGTCAGCCACCCCGTCGAGGCCTACGGCTTCCGGCTCGGCTACCAGGGCCGCACGCTCACCTACTCCGGCGACACCGGCCCCTGCGACGCGCTCGACACCCTCGCCCGGGGCGCGGACCTCTTCCTGTGCGAGGCGTCCTTCATGTACGGCAAGGAGGACATCCCCGAGCTGCACCTCAACGGCCGCGAGGCCGGGCAGATCGCCGCCCGCGCCGGGGTGTCCCGGCTGGTGCTGACCCACATCCCGCCCTGGACCAGCCCCATGGCCAACCTGCGCGACGCCCGGGCCGCCTTCGACGGCCCGGTGGAACTGGCGAAGGCGGGCGCGGTCTACGAGCTGTAGACCGGCGCGCCCGCCTTCGTACGTCCGTGCCGGTCCTGACCTACTTGGTCAGGTCCTCGATCTCCTCTGCGGGCTCGCGGCCCGGGGTCTTGAGGTCGAACCTCACGATCGCGAACCGGAACACGACGTAGTAGACCGCCGCGAACACCAGGCCGATCGGGATGATCAGCCACGGCTTGGTGGCATGGCTCCAGTTCAGCGCGTAGTCGATCAGGCCGGCCGAGAAGTTGAAGCCGGCGTGCACGCCCAGGCCCCAGGTGATGGCCATCGACGCGGCGGTCAGCAGGATGTGGATCACGTACAGCACCGGCGCGATGAACATGAACGAGAACTCGATCGGCTCGGTGACACCGGTCACGAACGAGGTCAGCCCGATGGACACCATCATGCCGAGCACGGCCTTGCGGCGCTCGGGGCGCGCGGTGTGCGCCATCGCCAGCGCGGCGGCGGGCAGGCCGAACATCATGATCGGGAAGAAGCCGGACTGGAACATGCCCGCGCTGTGGTCGCCCGCCAGGAAGCGCGGGATGTCGCCGTGCACGACGGTGCCGGTGGCGTCGGTGAAGTCGCCGATCTGGAACCAGGCCACGGCGTTGACGAACTGGTGCATGCCGACCGGGATCAGCGCGCGGTTCACGCCGCCGAAGAGGGCGGCGCCGCCCGGGCCCAGGCCCGTCATCCAGTTGCCGAAGTGGGTGATACCGTCACCGATCGGCTCCCAGACCAGGCCGAAGAAGACGCCCACGGCCAGGCCGACGAAGGCCATCAGGATCGGGACCAGGCGCCGGCCGTTGAAGAAGCCCAGCCACTCCACGAGCTTGGTGCGGTGGAAGCGCTGCCAGACGACCGCGGAGAGCAGGCCCATGATGATGCCGCCGAGCACACCGGGGTCGTTGTAGACCGCGGCGACGTCGATACCGCTGTTGGCTGTGGTGTTGATCACCGCGTCGTGAACGGGGAAGGCCTGCAGTACCTTGGAATAGACCAGGAAGCCGACCAGGGCGGCCAGCGCGGTCGAGCCGTCGGACTTCTTGGCGAAGCCGATGGCCACGCCTATGCAGAACAGCATCGGCAGGGCGCCGGTCAGCGCCCCGCCGGCGTTGCCGAAGACGGACGCGACCTTGTCCCAGCCCAGGCCGTCGCTGCCGAAGACGTCGGGCTGGCCCAGCCGGACCATGATGCCGGCGGCGGGCAGGACCGCGATCGGCAGCTGAAGGCTGCGGCCGATCTTCTGCAGGCCCTGGAAAATCCCGGAGCCGCGCTTCTTCGCGGGAGCCGAGGGAGCCGCGGGAGCGGCGTCGTCGGGGGCCGTGGCCGTTGTCATCAGAATCCTCCGTGGTCTATACCACTTAGTGGTGTAGACCTATGTAACACGTCGGATGCGCGTAAAGGAATCCACGATTCCGGGTGTGCTGCGTCACACCGCTCACGCACAGCGAAGCCCCCCGGGTCCGCTGACCAGGGGGTGTGACGTACGGTTCGCGCCGCCGTCACGGAAAGTCGCGCTACTTGACGGTGTCCCGCTCCCTCTCCTTGCGGGCTGCGGCCCGCCTTCTGCGGGCCTTGGGAGAACCGGCCGCTCCAGCCGCGGCCGGGCCGCGCGACGGCGGTGCCCTGCGCTCACCCGGGCCGGCCCCGGGCGGGCCGGTCGCGTACAGTGGTGTAGACCACTTGGGGATGCGGGAGACCGGCGTCCATGATCGACATGGTGGCCCACCGCGGGATCGACCGCTCGCGAAGCTGGGCCAACCGTGCGTTAACGTGACATGACGGACCCGCGGTGGGTCGGAGAAACAGGGAGACTCAGATGGCCACCAAGGCAGAGAAGATCGTCGCCGGGCTCGGCGGACTCGACAACATCGAAGAGGTCGAGGGCTGCATCACCCGCCTGCGCACGGAGGTCGTCGACCCCTCCCTCGTCGATGAGGCCGCACTCAAGGCCGCCGGCGCCCACGGCGTGGTGAAGATGGGTACGGCGATCCAGGTCGTGATCGGGACGGACGCGGATCCGATCGCGTCGGACATCGAAGACATGATGTAGCCCCCGGGCTCCCTTCCACCCCGAAGCTCGCGTCTGCCCCGCCTCCGCCGCGCCCCCTGGCACCCGGGGGCAGATGTGCGGGGCCGGCGGAACCAGGGG
>NZ_JAJSYW010000195.1:0-15558 GCF_036815005.1 Streptomyces sp. IBSBF 2435
CCCCCGCGCCGCCCACCGTGCCCGCCGCCACCACCGTGCTGGCCGACCGGCCGGACGGCACGGTCGTCCGGGTCGGCGGCGTCGTCGCCAAGGCCCACGCCCCCGGCACGGACGCCGCGGCGCTCGCCGTACGGATCGCGGTGGCCGGCCATCCGCTGCTGCGCGGCATCCTGCTGGCCCCGCTGCCGCGCACCGCCCCGGACGGCGGCGCGGTGCGCGGGCGGCCGGTCAGCGCCTGGCCGTACGGCCTGCCGGTCGACCGGCACGACCCGGAGGCCGCACCCTGGGCCGAGGCGGCGGTGCTGCTCGCCCGGCTGCACACGGTGCCCGAGGCCGCGCTGCCCGGGCCGCTGCCGCCGATGCGCGGCCCGGCCAAGGCCGCGCTCGCCGTCGCCCGGCTGCGCGGCGTCGCCGACTCGGCGGCGGCCCGTACCGTACGCCGGGCCTGGCGGCGGCTGCCCGCCTGGGCCAGGGACGAGGCACCGCACCCGGGCCCCGCCGCCCTGTGCCACGGCGACCTGCACCTGGGCCAGCTGGTACGGCACCCGGCGCCGGACGGCGACTGGCTGCTGATCGACGTGGACGACCTCGGTACGGGACCCGCCGCCTGGGACCTGGCCAGGCCCGCGATGTGGTTCGCGGCCGGCCTGCTGGCGCCGGACGCCTGGGCGCGCTTCCTCGCCGCCTACCGGGCCGCCGGCGGTCCCGCCGTACCCGGGAGCGGCGACCCCTGGGGACAACTCGACGTCCCCGCCCGCGCGTTGGCCGTACAGACCGCGGCGATCGGCGTCGCCAAGGCGGCCAGGGACGGCCGCGAACTCGATGAGGCCGAGTCCGAACTCGTCGCCACCTGCGCCCGTATCGCCCAACTAGAGTGAACTCATCCGTTCACGCGAGGAGATGAGGCGACGATGGTCTGCCCCAAGTGTCACGGCCACATGCAGACGTACAACCGCAGTGGCGTCCAGATCGAGCAGTGCGGCAACTGCCGCGGCATCTTTCTCGACTACGGCGAGCTTGAGGCACTGACCCAGCTCGAAGGCAAGTGGGGGGGCCAGCAGGCCCCGCCGCCGCAGGCCTACCCCGCGCCGCCCGTCCAGCCCGGCTACCCGCAGCCGCCGGCCCCCGCGTGGGGAGCGCCGCAGTACGGCCACGGGCAGAGCCATGGCCACGGCCACAGCAAGCACCACCGGCACGGCTTCGGCCACATGCTCTTCTCGTCCTGACCAGGACCGGTCAGCGACCGGCCGGGGCACGACCGGCCCCGACCGGGCCGGCCGGGGCGCGACCGGCCCCGACCCGGACACGACCGAGGGCCGGAAGCGGAGTGCTTCCGGCCCTCGGGTGATGCGGGTGTGGACGATACTGGGATTGAACCAGTGACCTCTTCCGTGTCAGGGAAGCGCTCTCCCGCTGAGCTAATCGNTCCGGCCCTCGGGTGATGCGGGTGTGGACGATACTGGGATTGAACCAGTGACCTCTTCCGTGTCAGGGAAGCGCTCTCCCGCTGAGCTAATCGTCCTCGGTGGCGCCTGGGGGCGCCGGTGCTGCGTGCGCGATACTGGGATTGAACCAGTGACCTCTTCCGTGTCAGGGAAGCGCTCTCCCGCTGAGCTAATCGCGCGGGCGCCCTGCTCAGGATCCGGTGGGATCCAGTGGACGATACTGGGATTGAACCAGTGACCTCTTCCGTGTCAGGGAAGCGCTCTCCCGCTGAGCTAATCGNCGATACTGGGATTGAACCAGTGACCTCTTCCGTGTCAGGGAAGCGCTCTCCCGCTGAGCTAATCGTCCTTGGAGGTGGAGACGGGATTTGAACCCGTGTAGACGGCTTTGCAGGCCGTTGCCTCGCCTCTCGGCCACTCCACCAACACAGCGGGGGCCCCGGGAGGGTCCCCCACGTCGAGCGGACGACGAGATTCGAACTCGCGACCCTCACCTTGGCAAGGTGATGCTCTACCAACTGAGCCACGTCCGCAGGTCTGCCTCGAAANGAGCGGACGACGAGATTCGAACTCGCGACCCTCACCTTGGCAAGGTGATGCTCTACCAACTGAGCCACGTCCGCAGGTCTGCCTCGAAACGCGTTCCGGGGCAACGGGTTGAACTCTAGCGGATCCCGGGGCCAGCTCAAAAATCGGTTTCCGCAGCGTGCCGGGCCGATGACGGGCAGTTGACGGCCGGGGCACCGCACCACCCCCCGTGACCTGGCCCGCCTAGACTCGGGTCCTGCCCGATCCAGTCCACCAGGGAAGCACCGTGCGCGATCTCGCCCCCATGGCCCGTTTCGGCGGTCTTGTCGCCTCCGACCTGCGGGATGTCACCGCGGACGCCGGAGCACTGGACTCCGCGGGCTTCTGGGCGGTCGCCGTGGACTTCGAGGGCCGTACGGTCTGCGCCCGCTTCGGCGACGTACGCCGGGCGCCCGCCGCCGACACCGACGCGGACCGGGCCGCCGCCTGGCACGGCCCCGACCGGGCCGCCTGGACCACCTCCCTGGACCGCGGCGCCTACGAGGCGGGCGTCCGTACCGTCCGGGAGCGCATCGCCGCGGGCGACGTCTATCAGGTCAACCTCTGCCGGGTGCTCACCGCGCCGCTGCCGGTCGGGGCCGGCGCGCCGCCGCCCGACATCGACGCGCTCGGCGCGGTCCTCGCGCTGGGCAATCCCGCGCCCTACGCAGGAACGATCCGGCTGCCCGCGCACGGCGTCGAGATCGCCACCGCCTCGCCCGAGCTCTTCCTGCGCCGGGACGGCCGCACTGTCGAGTCGGGTCCCATCAAGGGCACCGCACGGACCGCCGACGGCTTCCTGCCCAAGGACGAGGCGGAGAACGTGATGATCGTCGACCTGGTGCGCAACGACCTCGGCCGGGTCTGCGCCACCGGCTCGGTCACCGTGCCCGCACTGTGCGCGGTCGAGCCGCACCCCGGCCTGGTGCACCTGGTCTCCACCGTCCGCGGCGACCTGCGCCCCGGCGCGGGCTGGCCGGAGCTGCTCGCCGCCGCCTTCCCGCCCGGCTCGGTCACCGGCGCGCCGAAAGCCAGCGCCCTGCGCATCATCGGCAAGCTGGAGACCGCGCCCCGCGGCCCCTACTGCGGCGCCGTCGGCTGGGTCGACGCCGACCGCGGCACCGCGGCCCTCGCGGTCGGCATCCGCACCTTCTGGATCGACCGCGGCGGCCCGGGACGCCCGCAGCTGCGGTTCGGCACCGGCGCCGGCATCACCTGGGGCTCGGACCCGGCGGGCGAATGGGCGGAGACCGAACTCAAGGCGGAACGGCTGCTGGCGGTAGCGTCGGGAGTACACGAGGCGAGCGGGAGGACACTGCGGTGAAGATCTGGGTGGACGGCGTACTGCGGGACAGCGAGGACGCCACGGTGTCGGTGCTCGACCACGGGCTGACCGTCGGCGACGGCGTCTTCGAGACGCTCAAGACCACGGACGGACGCGCCTTCGCGCTCACCCGGCACCTCAGGCGGCTGACCCGCTCCGCCCTCGGCCTCGGCCTGCCCGAGCCCGACCAGGACGAGGTGGCCCGCGCCTGCGCGGCGGTGCTCGCCGCCAACCCGCTGCCGCACGGGCGGCTCAGGATCACCTACACCGGCGGCCTCTCGCCGCTCGGCTCCGACCGCGGCGACGCGGGCCCGACCCTGGTGGCCGCCATCGGTACGGCCGACGTCAGCCCGGGGCCCGGCGCGATCGTCACCGTGCCGTGGACCCGCAACGAGCGCGGCGCCCTCACCGGCCTGAAGACCACCTCGTACGGCGAGAACGTCGTCGCGCTGGCCCGCGCCCGCGAGCAGGGTGCCGGCGAGGCGATCTTCGCCAACACCACAGGCCGGCTGTGCGAGGGCACCGGCTCCAACATCTTCGTCGTCCTCGGCGGCCGGCTGTTCACCCCGCCGCTGTCGTCCGGCTGCCTGGCCGGGATCACCCGCGAACTGGTCATCGAATGGGCCGGCGCGCACGAGGAGGACCTGCCGTTCGAGGCGCTGGCCGAGGCGGAGGAGATCTTCCTGACCTCCTCGCTGCGGGACGTGCAGGCCGTCAACCGGGTCGACGCGCGTGAACTCCCCGGCGCCCCGGGGCCGGTGACGGCCAAGGCCGCGGCCGTCTTCGCCGAGCGCGCGGCGGCGGACCCGAACCCGTAGAGCCTGGGGGCCGGCTCTGCGCGGCGTCGCGGCGTGCGGCACGCACGTGTGCCGCGTTGCCGTCGGTCAACGACAACTCCGCGCCGCCTCCTTCCTCCGTGCAGAACCAACCGGCAGGCCCTGGCAATGCGGCCGCGGGACCGTACACTCGACCGCACCCCGCTGACGGCCCAGCGGGTGGCGAACCGGGAGCGCGACGCATGACGACGACCCTGAGACCGGCGGGACCCGAACGGCGCGAGCAGGACGGCGGGCGGACGCGGGACTACGCCGTCTGCGTCAACGGGCGGCCGGTCGGCACCATACGGATCGGCGCCGGGCCGCGCGGCGGCCCCGGCCGGATCGACGCGGTCGCCATCGACGAGCCGGACCGGCGGCGCGGCCGCGGTACGGTCGCGGCGCTCGCCGCGGAGGAAGTGCTGCGGCAGTGGGGGTGCGGGCGGGTACTGGTCTCGGTGCCCAGCGGGGCGGAGTACGCGCTGCGGATGGTCGCTGCGCTCGGCTACACCGAGACCAACCGCACCCTGCACAAGGACCTGGCCCCGGGCGCCGGGCACCATGACCTGCCGCCCGGCGGCGCGCTGCGGTCGCTGACCGCGCGGGACGGCGCGGACTGGCTGGCGCGGCAGCGGGTCGGCTTCGTCGCCGCCCTCACGGAGGCGGGCGTGCCCGCGGACCAGGCCGAGGCCCACGCGGCGGCCTCATACGCCCAGGCCCTGCCCGGCGGTGCCCACGCCCCCGGCGGCGAGCTGCTCGCCCTCGACCAGGACGGGGCGGCCGTCGGGCACGTGTGGCTGCTCGCACTGCCGGGTCCCGGCTGGATCCAGGCGGTCGAGGTCCTCCCGCCGTACCGCGGCCGGGGCCACGGCCGCACTCTGATGCGCGCCGCCGAAACGGCGTGCCTCGCGGCAGGCACGAGGCGGGTCGGCCTCAACGTCTTCACCGCCAACGCGGTGGCGATCGGGCTCTACGCGTCCCTGGGGTACCGGCCGACGCTGCGCCAACTGTGGAAGCCGCTCGCCTAGCGGCGGGCTCTGCGGGTCCGTGCCACGTGCGGTGGCCTGTCGCCGGGGCCCGGCGCGCGCACCACACGACGCCGGTAAGGAAGCGACGCCGCCGCAAGCGGCAAGCACCCGGGGGCGCAGGAGCCGCGCGGGCAGCCACCGCCGGCGGGAGGGGGCGGACGACCGTGAGGGGCACGGCAGGCCCCACCGTGGCGGGCTACGCGAGCAACTCGTCCGCCAAGGACTCGATGCGGGCGCGCAGGCCGTCCTGTGAGCGGCCGCCGTCGAGGCGTTGCCCGGCTATGACGTACGTGGGCGTGCCGGTGACGCCGATCGCCTTGCCCTCGGCCTGGTCGGAGTCGACGACCAGCAAGTGGCGGCCGTCGATCAGCGCCGTGTCGAACTCCTCCGCGTCGAGGCCGAGTTCGCGTGCGATGTCGATGAGCAGCGGCTCACCCGCGACCGCCAGCTCCTCCGCCTGCGCGAGCACCGCCTCGGCGTACTCCCAGCCGCGGCCCTGCGCGTACGCCTCCTCGTACGCCTGCGCCGCCGCGAGCGCGTGCTTGTGCTTCTCCAGCGGGAAGTGCCGCAACTGGATGTCGAGCGCGTCGCCGTACCGCTCGCGCAGCGCCTGGAGGTCGGCGAAGGCGGTGCGGCAGTCGGGGCACTGCAACTCGCACCAGACGTCGAGTACGGCGCGGCGCCCGGCCGGGGGAGGGGGAAGATCCATGCCGCCAGTCTCCCACTCGGGGAGGAGGCGCCCCGGAGATCCCCCTGAACTCTCGGCGTCGGCCATGGCCATCCGCGTACGGTCCGAGGCACGATGGGGGAGCACCGACCGACGGGAGCCGCAGGATGCTGACCACGACGCTATGTGCCGCGCTGTCCGCGGGCGGCCTGGCCATCGCGATGCTGACCGCCTACCGGCGCCGGTTCCTCGCGGCCACCAGGATCGCCGCGGCGTCCCTCGTGCCGATCGGGCTGGCGATGGCCGGCCTGGTCACGCTGGGCCGCAAGGTCACGACGGCCACCGGCCACTGGGCCGCCGACCTGGTCCTCAAGCCGACCGTGTGGATGGGCTTCGGCGTGCTCGCCGTCGCCGCGCTGCTGTACGGCATCACCCGGCTGGTCTCGGCCCGGCTGCCGGAGGGCGGTGGCCGTGCTCCGGCCGCCGTGCCCGGCGCGTCGACCGCGGCGATACCGGCGGGCCGCCCGGCGGCGGCCAGGCGCAGGGGCGGTTCCGACAGCGGCCTGTCCGACTTCGCGGATGTCGAGGAGATCCTCAAGCGCCGCGGTATCTGAGGGCCGGGCGCCCCTGCGTCCACCATCCGGACACCGACCGCTGCGGTCGCGCTCACGGGGTCGTACGGCCCGGTCGGGGACCCGGCTCCGGCGGGTCGTACGGCCCGGACGAAGCAGCAGGTAAGGCGGTCGCGACGTCCGTACGCGACAGGACCGGCCGACCGGATCCGGCACTTTAGTCCATGAACCGGACGTCATGTGTCCACACTGCGGAAGATCCCCCGGAGTGCGCGTGTTGGGTCACAGGCACCCGTGCGCTGCGCGAAGATCACCGTGTGCTGCCCACCATTGGCGACCGTGTCGCCGCTGAGCGGCCGGACCGTGCCGGACCGACCGCCTCCGACGTCCTTCCCGCTCCGCGCTCCGCGCCCACCGCCCGTGCCACGGTCACCCGCCCCGGCGGCCGCACCGCGCCGCTGGAGACCCTGCCGGCCAGGGAGCGCCCTCCGTGTCCCCCGCTCGCCGGCGAGCCGGTCAGCGAGCCGCAGGGCTGTCTCTACGCCCTCTCCCAGCCCCCGCTGATGCTCTTCCTGCTGGTGATCGGCAGCCTGCTGGGCCTGGGCGCCGCCTACGACCTGCTCTTCCTGTGACCGGCTGACCGGCTGACCGGCGGGCGGCCCCGGCCGCCGCCCCGCTCCCCGCTCCAGGACGCACCCGGGTCAGGACGCGGCTGCCTCGTCGGCGCCCGCGTCGGCGGTGTCGCCCGCCTCGCCCGCCTCCCGGCGCCTGGCCCGGTAGGCGGCGACGTGCAGCCGGTTGCCGCAGGTGCGGCTGTCGCAGTAGCGGCGGGAACGGTTGCGGGACAGGTCCACGAAGGCGTGCCGGCAGTCCGGCGCGTCGCAGCGCCGCAGCCGTTCCCGCTCGCCGGCGACGATCAGGAAGGCCAGCGCCATGCCGCAGTCCGCGGCGAGGTGGTCCGACAGCGACGCGCCCGGCGCGAAGTAGTGCACGTGCAGGTCGTAGCCGTCGTGGTCGGTGAGCCGGGGGGTGGTGCCGGCCTCGGCGATCATCGCGTTGAGCATGGTGGCCGCGGTGGCGTCGTCGGTGGTGGCGAAGACCTCGGTGAAGCGGGCGCGTACCGCCTGGACCGCGGTGATGTCGTGCCGGTCGAGCCGGCCGATCTCGCTCACGTTGTTCCGCTCCACGAAGGAGCGCAGGTCGGCGACCTCGGCGAGCGCTTCGCGCCCGGCGATCGAGGGTGCGGTGTTGATCAGGTCGACCACACTGTCGAGCGCGCACCTGGTGTCATGGTTGATCAGCACGGAACGCTCCCTGCCGGCGTCGTCGATCGGCTGCGTTCCGGTGACTCTAGCGCGCGGGAGCCGCCGCCGTGGGGCTGCGTCCCACGGGCGGCGGCTCTCGTTCCTGCGGTGTCAGGCGGCCGGGCACTGCCCTGTGCCGCCTTGGGTGTCCGGGCTGTCCCCCCGAGTAGGACGGCCGCGGACGGTCGGTGACCGGGCTCAGCTCTCCGCGAGGATGTGGGAGAGCTCGGTGTCGAGGTCGAAGTGACGATGCTCGGTGCCGGGCGGCACCGCGGCGTCCGTCCGCTTGAGGAAGGACTCCAGGGCCCGCGCCGGGGCTTCGAGCAGGGCTTCGCCCTCGGGGGAGCTGAGGGCGATGCACACGACGCCCTGACCATGGCTGCGGGACGGCCAGACTCTGACGTCTCCGGTGCCGGTGGGCCGGTGCAGACCCTCGGCGAGCAGATCGCGGGCGAACACCCATTCGACCGTCTCTTCGGCTCCGGTATGGAAGGTGGCGTGCACGGCATACGGATCGGCCGTGTCGTACCGCAAGCCCGCGGGTACGGGCAGTGAGGATTCGCTCGACACAACGAGGCGCAGGTGCAGCTCGCAGCTGACCGTGGTGTTCATAAGCGCCAGGGCCTTTCGCTCAGTGTGCGCTCGGGGATTCGCACGTCGGCGAAATCGACATGCCACCTGCGGAGACGTTGTAAACCCCTCTGAGAAGTTTATGAGGCATCTGGTACCTCGTACGGACTAGTCCCGAGAAGGGTGGAACGGCCATTTCGGTGATCGTCGCAAAGTCCGGTACGTTGGCATATATGATCGCGGAGAGTGACGACATCCAGAGAGCTGTGGCCAGTGATTCACGGCTCGGCTCACGGGCGCCCGCATTCGTGCGGCGGTCCCGCCCGCTGCACCTGGTGTGGCGCGCCGGAGTCTTCCTGGCCGGCCTCGCCGTGATCGCCGGCGGGGTGATCCTGCTGCCGCTGCCCGGACCCGGCTGGCTGGTCATCTTCGGCGGCATGGCGCTGTGGGGCACCGAATTCGTCTGGGCGCAGAAGGTGCTGCGCTGGACCCGCCACAAGGTCACCGAGGCCGCCAGGTCCGCCATGGACCCCCGGGTCAGGCGGCGCAATCTGCTGATCACCACGGTGGCCGTGCTCGTCCTGGCCGGCCTGGCGATCTGGTACGTCCTGAGCTTCGGCTTCGTCATGCCGTGGCAGCTGGGCTGATCCCGCGGGACCGCCGGGCTGGTCGGGACGCCCGCGCGGGTGCGGTAAAGTAGTCCGCACACCGGGGCGATTAGCTCAGCGGGAGAGCACTTCGTTCACACCGAAGGGGTCACTGGTTCGATCCCAGTATCGCCCACCCGGACCGAGGGTCCCGGAGACCGTGCAGACGGTCTCCGGGACCCTCGGCGTTTTCCCGCGCCCATCTGGCGCGTCGCGCACACTGGGCGTATGGAATGGAGTCACTACCGATTCCGCAGCACCTGGCGGCTCGACGCCGAACCCGACACCGTCTACCGGGTGCTGGAGCGCCCCGACTTCTACCCCCAGTGGTGGCCGCAGGTCCGCGAGGTCCGGCAGACCGGCGACACCAGCGGCGTGCTCCGCTTCCGCTCCGTCCTCCCGTACGACCTGGTGGTCGCCGCCCGCTCCACCCGGCAGGACCCGGAGCGCCGGATACTCGAAGTCGCCATGACCGGCGACCTGGAGGGCTGGGTCCGCTGGACGGTCGCCGCGAACGGCCCGGGCACCCGGCTGCTGTTCGAACAGGAGGTCGTCGTCCGCAAGCCCCTGATGCGGCGGTTCGCCGTCCCCGGCCGCCCGCTGTTCCTCGCCAACCACGCGCTGATGATGCGCAGCGGCCGCAACGGGCTCCTCGCCCGTCTGGCCGCCGACCGCGGGCACGCCGTTTGAACGCCGGCCGGGTTCGCCTGTAAGGTTCCACTCGTCCCGGGCGATTAGCTCAGCGGGAGAGCACTTCGTTCACACCGAAGGGGTCACTGGTTCGATCCCAGTATCGCCCACCACACTCAGGCAATGAGTGCCCAGGACCTTTCAACGGCCGCCCTCAGGGCGGCCGTTGTCGTTCGTCCCCGGCCTGCCGGCGGCTGTCACGCGCGCCGTGCCGCACGGCGTCCATCCCGGCCCGGGCGGCCTCGCCGAGGGTGTCCCGGCCCAGAACTCCTACCAACGTACAGCGCGCCGGGGGCCTTGCGGCAAGGCCGTCGTCGGGTCGCAGAATTGCCGACGGAGGCCAGTACCTGCCAGAACGGGAGTTGCGTCATGCGTGTGTTGTTATCGACATATGGGTCGCGGGGGGACGTCGAACCGCTGGTCGCGCTCGCGATTCGATTACGGGAATTCGGCGCGCACGTGCGGGTCTGTGCGCCGCCGAACAAGATCTTCGCCGAACTGCTGGCCAGGGCCGGCGTGGAACTGGTGCCGGTCGGCAAGCCGATCGGCGCGATCACGGAGCCGTCGACGGAATCGGCGACCGCCCGGTTCGTGACCGAGCTGGCCGAGCAGTTCGGCACGGTCGTCGCCGCCGCCGAGGGATACGACGTCCTCCTGGCGACCGGGTTCGCGCACTTCTCCTCGCGGTCGGCGGCCGAGAAGCTCGGTATCCCCTACCGCTACGTGACGTTCTGTCCGTTCATGCTGCGGTCGCCGCACCAGGTACCCCCCGTCCTGCTGCCGGGCCAGTCGTTCCCGCCGGAAGTCACCGACAACCTGGTGCTGTGGGACCTGAACGCCCAGACCATCAACGCGCTGCACGGCGAGGCGCTCAACGCCTACCGGGCCTCGGTCGGCCTGCCGCCGGTGGACGACGTCTACGGCTTCATCTTCACCGACCGGCCCTGGCTGGCGACCGACCCGGTCCTGGGCCCGTGGCGGGAGACCCCGGGACTCGACGTCGTGCACACCGGGGCGTGGATCCTGCCGGACGAACGTCCCCTGGCGGGCGACCTGCTGGCGTTCCTGGACGCGGGCACACCCCCGGTGTTCGTCGGCTACGGCAGCACACGGGACGTCCCGGCGGACATCGGCCGGGTGTCCATCGAGGCGGTCCGCGCGCACGGCCGCCGCGTACTCGTCGGCCGCGGCTGGGCCGGACTGGCTCGGATCGACGACCGGGACGACTGCTTCGTCGTCGGCGAGGTCAATCAGCAGGCGCTGTTCAGCAGGGTGGCCGCCGTCGTGCACCACGGCGGCGCGGGCACCACGACGGCGGCAGCGCTGGCCGGAGCGCCGCAGGTGGTCGTGCCCCAGGGGGTGGACCAGCCCTACTGGGCCGGCCGGGTGGCCGCCCTGGGCATCGGTGCGGAACACGACGGCTCGGCTCCGACCACCGAGTCCCTGTCCGCCGCGCTCGGGACGGCCCTCGGCCCCGAGGCACTCGCACGGGCGAGGGCCGTGGCCGACAGCATCCGTACCGACGCGGCAACAGTGGCCGCGAAACTCCTGCTCGACACCGTCAGCCGAGAATCGCCGTCGGTGCCCGCGTGAATCCCGGGACCCCGGCATTCTTGTGACCTCTCCCGTTCCACCTTTCGGCACGGTGGTGGCAGAGCCGCCGACGACAGCGCCAGGAGCGGCGGATCGCGCCGAACGGACTCCTGGCCAGACGGGACGACTCTCGAGAACGCCGGGGTCCTGACCGGGCAGAATGCGAATCTTGCCAGATTTTCTCAGAGTCTTGCGTCACTGGGGCGGCCTGCCCGAAAATGATGCGCGGCATGGGGGCCTGTCTCCCGCGAATGCCCCTGGGCGAGACGATGGGACGACGTTCCGGCGTTCTGACCCGTCCCCGTGTGAGCCTGGCAGTGGTGAGCGGCGGACACTTCTAGGGGGCGGCGGTCGATGGCTGAGCCGGTAGCGGGAACGGTCCTGGGCGGGGCGCGGATGACGGACCGGATCGTCGTACCGTTCGAGGGGCCCGGCGCCGGAGTCGGCGAACTGACCTGGGGTCAGCGCAAGGTCTGGACGCTGATGGAGCAGGCCGGCACCTCGATGAGCATGGGCGGGGCGGTACCCGTCACGGACGGCAGGACGGTCCGGGACCTCGCGTCGGAACTCCGGTTCTTCATGTGCCGCTACGCGTCGATGCGGGCCCGGATCCGGGCCGGTGCGGACGGCGGCCTGATCCAGGAGGTGTGGGGCTCGGGCCGGGCCGAACTGGGGATTCTCGACGTCGAGGACGACGGCGACCCCGACCAGGCCGCCCAGGGCCTGGCCGACCAGTGGGAGGCGACGCCGTTCGACCACGCCGGGGAGTGGCCGATCCGGATGGCCGCCGTACGGAGCGGGGGCGTGGTCACCCACGCGGTCGTGGCGATCTCGCACGTCGCCACCGACGGCAGCGGCATCGGCGTCATGCTCGGGGAACTGGCCGAGCGCGACCCGGTCACCGGGGAGCCGAAGAACCCGGCGTCGGCGATGGGGCCGCTGGAGTTGGCGGCGTTGCAGCGCACACCGTCCGGCCGGCGGCAGAGCGACGCCTCGCTGCGCCACTGGGAGCGCCTGCTGCGCTCGGCGGGACCCCGGCGGTTCGGCCCGCGCGTGGACCGGGGCGAGCCGCGCTACCGGCGGGCGGTCTTCTCGTCCCGCGCCCTGCACCTGGCGTCGCAGGCGGTGGCGGCCCGGGCCGGCACCTCGACGTCCTCGGTGCTGCTGGCCGGGTACGCGGTGGCCGTCGCGCGGCTGACCGGTATCACCCCCGCGCTGATCCAGGTCGTGGTCAGCAACCGGTTCCGGCCCGGCCTGGCCGACGTGTCCCATCCGCTGTCCGTCAACGGCCTGTTCATGGTCGAGGTCGCGGACGCCTCTTTCGACGAGGTGGTGGACCGAACCCGGCGGGCGCTGGCACTCTGCTCGAAATACGCGTACTACGACCCGGCGCAGGTCGATGAACTGCGGGCCCGGATCGGCCGGGAGCGCGGTGAGGAGACAGCCGAACTCTCCTGCCTGTTCAACGATCGCCGGCTCGGCATCGGCGTCGGCGTCGAGCAGCCCGTCCCGGTGGCACCGTCCCGGCAGGAGGTGGAAGCCGCGCGGGCCGGGAGCGCCCTGCGCTGGGGCAAGCCCTTCCCGCGGTATCTCGACAAGCTGATGATCCAGGTCGGGGCCGCGCAGGACGCGGTGGAACTGGAGATCCAGGTGGACACCCACCATGTGTCCGCGGACGAAGTGTCCGCGCTCGTGCGGGACTTGGAGGCGCTTGTGGTGGCGGCGGTGTCCGACCGGGACCTGCCGACCGGCGTGCGGCCGGCGCCGGCGTCCGGGTGAGCGCTGCGTCGCTCACGGGCGGGCGGTCCCGCGATCGGACCGGTAGCGGCCCGGGGTCGTTCCGATGATGCGGGTGAACGCCGCGATGAAGCTGCTGGGGTTGGCCCATCCGCAGGCGTAGGCGGTGCGGATGGTGTCGTGGCCCTCGGCGAGCAGCACGAGCGCGTGGTGGATGCGCAGCTGCGTGCGCCACTCGTAGAAGGTCATGCCGAGTTCGTCGCGGAACAGCCGGCTGAGGGTGCGGGTGCTGGCTCCGATCGCCGTCCCGAGTTCGGCCAGCGTGGCATTGCCGGCCGGGTTCTCGTACAGCGTCCGGGCGATGGCCCGCAGCCGGTCGTCCCGTGGCTCCGGCAGGTGCAGCGGCTGTTCCGGTGCTTCGCGGAGTTCGTCGACGAGGACCCGAAGGAGCCGGGAGCGCGCGGAGCGGCTGTAGCCGGGCGCGGCGTCGTCGTAGTTGCGGGGGCCGGTCAGGGCGAGCAGGACCTCGCGGGCGAGGCCGGAGGCCAGGAACACGGCGGGACGGTCCGCTGTCAGCCGGGCGAGGGACGGCGCGAGGAAGACGATCCGCATATCGGTGTCGCCGTGGGCGCGGTGGTGGTGCGTGAACCCGGCGGGGGTCCAGGCGACCCGGTTGGCGGGAACAATCGACGTGCCGCTCCCGGTGCGGACGGCCAGGACGCCGCTGGCCGCGTACACCAGGTGTCCCCGTGTGTGCGACTGCAGCGCGCTTGTTCCGCCGGAGGGCCACAGGTGGCGCCCGCCGGCCGGCCACATATGCGACGTCACACCGGTGGTCAGGCGAGGTTGGCGGCGAATGGGCATCAGTTGGCATCGTATCGGTAGTACGCCATGCCGCGATCCGGTGACACTTCCTGCATGCGGGGTGGACCCTCGGTCGCGCGGACCGGCCGCTCCGCAGGCAGTCGGGGCGGTGCGCCCCGACGCCGCGGCTTGCGAGAGAAGGAGAAACGTATGGCGACGTTCGTGCTGGTGCCCGGCGCGTGGAAGGGCTCCTGGGCGTTCGAGGCGGTGGTTCCGCTGCTGGAGCGTGCCGGCCACACCGTCCACGCCCTGACGCTGACCGGTCTGCGGCCGGAAGACGACGAGGCGACGGCCGCGACCGCCAACCTCGACACGCACGCCGACGACGTGGTGCGGGTCCTCGACCGCCACCGCGTCACCGGCGCGACGCTGGTCGGCCACAGCTACGCCGGGATGGTGATCTCCGCCGCCGCCGACCGGGCCGGCGGCCGGATCTCACGACTGGTGCACCTCGACGCGTACGTACCGCGTGACGGCGAGTCGTGCTGGTCGGCGACGAACGATCACTTCCGGGGGGTGTTCGCCGCCGGCGCCGCTGCCACCGGCCGCACCGTCCGCCCACCGGACGGCGGCGATCCGCGCCGCCGCCCCCATCCCCTCGCCTCGTTCCTGCAGACGATCCGGCTCACCGGCGCGGTCGCCCGAGTCCCCCGCCGGGAGTTCGTCTACTGCTCGGGATGGGAGGACCGGACGCCGTTCGCCGGCCTGCGCTCCCGGCTCAAGGCCGATCCCGAATGGCAGGTCCACGACCTGCCCACCAGGCACGACGCGATGCACGAGGCCCCGGAGGCGGTCGCCGCGCTCCTGCTCGCCGGCTGAACCGCCGACGCGCCGGCAGGCGGACGGGCGCCGTAGCTTCGGCGCGGGTGGCTCGTTAGGCGTATGTCGGCCCTCGCCCGGGTCGTGTGCGCCGCGGACCCGGCTTCCGGTAGTGCGGCGCGGGGTCGCAGGTCCGGGCGATCCATGGGCGCGGCCGGGCAGACCCGCCGTACCGGCGGGTGGTCACCCGGCCGGCTCCGGCCGACGGTCCGCCGGCCAACGCCCGAAGGAGACACGTGCGCGTATCGCGGGGAAAACGCATCATGATCATGTCCGCCGCCCTGCTGGGCATCGCCTCGACTCCGCTGTGCTGGCTGCGCGGCGGCCCGTCCGGCGGCCAGTTCGTCGGCGCCACCGTCCAGAGCGCGGTGGCGATCATCGCACTGGCGGGGAGTTTCCTGGCCCGTCCCGCCGCCGCTCGGTCCGGGCGGGTGTAGAGCGCGGCCGACACCGGGGAGGCACGGGCGGACGGGGGCGCGGAAGCGCTCTCCGGTCTACGGGGCGATGCCGGTGCGGGCGGCGGATCGGCCACGGCCGAGCGGACCGGGCCCGCGACCGCCAGCGGCTCCGGCAGTATCGCGATCACCGGCGTCTCGCTCTCCTGACCGGGGGCGGAACGTGCCGAATCCACGGGGGCGGCGACCGGGTTCCGGCTCGGAGCCGTCAGCGCGGGCGAGCAATACCGGGGCGGCCTCCGCCGACCACGGGGGGCGCGCGAACTCGGGTATCAACATCGAGGGTCTGCACATCGTGCTGCCCTCCGGCCGGCTTTTGCCGGTGGTGCTCGCCGCGATCATCCTGGCGCTCGTCGGGGGAGTGGCGTCGCTCTCCCGCGAGGGCGAGCGAATCCCGCCGCAGGCGGCGGCGCCGTCCGGTCAGCCGTCGCCCTCGCCGACCGCCGGGGTCCGCGTCGTAC
>NZ_JAJSYW010000196.1:0-13478 GCF_036815005.1 Streptomyces sp. IBSBF 2435
CGGGGGCGCCGATCGGGGTCGGCGGGAGGCGCCGACCGGCATGCACGACATCGAGATTCTCCGGAGGCCCTTCATGGCATCACCACTCGATCGCCGAGGTCTGCTGCGCGGCAGTCTGTTCTCCGCGGGGGTGGCGGCTCCGCTCATGCTGTTCGGCGGCGTGGGCGCGGCGCAGGCATCGCCGCAGGCAGGCGACGTGTCGGACGCGGACATCACGTCCGCCCGCAACGGCGGTCCGGCCGCCGGAGCCGCCAGAGCCGGGGTGGTCACCCCGCACGCCACGCAGACCGGTGTGCAGTTCACCGGGACGCTCTCGGCGCTGACGAGCGGCCGGTGGTTCACCTTCAACTGGCCCGCCAGTTGGCATGTCATCTGGTATGCCGTGTCGACGAGCCCGTCCTCCGGGGTGATCCAGGTCGATTCGAGCTGGGCGGTCGAGCGCTCGTCGGTCGACTACATCACCTACTGGATCACCATCAGGAACCTGAGCAACGCCGCGATCAACGTCGAAGGCCGGTTCTCGATTCTCAACCAGGGCTGATCCGCGTCGGATGATCCGCTTCCGGAAAGGTGTTCCGGGGCAGGGTTGCACGGTTTTTCCGGCGGTTTCTATGCCCGTTCTTTATCTTTCGGCCTCGAATGGTGTCTCAAACTGAGTCACCCCCCGGGGAATCCGCCGGCCGCGGGCGCGGCCTTCGTCTGATCGCGTGCTCCGACCACGGCGCACGCGATCACGACGAAGGCCGTGCGGATGAGCCCGCCGGCGGATGCTGTCCGAAAGGGAACGCCCGCAGTAGCCCCGCTCCGGACCGTTGTCTCCGGGTCCGCTGGCGGGAGGAGCTGCGGGAGCGAGCGGCTGGCCCGGTGTCTCACGGAACCCGCCACCGTCCCGTGGAAGAGCACCGAGTACACCTGCGCGCCGAGCGGCCCGAAGGCGCCCTCGAACGCCAAGCCGCCGACCCGCCACGCGACCGGCCCGGCGCCCCGGCCGCGCCCCAAGACCACGCAACGGGCAGCACTCAGCGACGCCATCAGCCGGCAGATCACCACCTCCGCCCCGGCCGCCCACGTCGAACTCGCCCCCGCAGGTCAGCCGGAGTCCTCGCGCCGACCGGGGCCTGGATGCTGCGTCGTCCGCGCACGCAAGGCTCACGCAGACACCGCTACCGGGCAACGGAAGCAGACGGCTCCAGGACTCCGGTGCGGGCGTCGAGCGTGGCGGGGTACGCGTGGCTAGCCTTCGCTGATCCTGATCGGCACTCCGCGGTCGTTGCGTTCGTAGACGCGGCGGGAGTTCTTGTCGATCTTGTGGGCCACCTCGTCGCCGAGGTCGATGCCGTTCATCTCGGCCAGGGCCACCAGGTAGAGGAAGACGTCGGCCAGCTCCCCGCCGAAGTCGGGGAGGCCCTTGCGCCAAGCGGTGAAGGCTTCGCCGATCTCGGCGGTCGAGAGGCCGAACTCCATCGGCACGTCGGTGGTGTTGAAGCCCTTGGCGGTCTTGTTCTCCCAGGCGAGCTTCTGGGCGGACCGGCTCCCCCGCACGCGGGTGACGGGTACGGGCACCGGCAGCGTGTGCGGTGCTGCGCGGCGTCGGCGTCGGCGTCGGCGTCGGCGTCGGCGGAAGCAGCGTTCTCCGGGGCTTCCGCCGCGGCGACGCGACGCGTCCTCACCGCGGGCGGGTCAGCGGGTGCGGCGTGGCGGCGTCGTCGGCCCGCTGATCCAGATCACGACGCGGTTGTCGCTGGCGCGGATCGCGGAGATCAGAGTTTGCGCGCCCGTGACGCCCTGGGCGGCAAGTTTTTCGAGTCCGGGTATGTCCTTGTCGGTGAGCTCGCATTCACTCCCGTCCCGGCCTCCGCCATCGTGGTCCCAGTAGAGGCGTGCGAGTTCACGTTTGAGGTCGTCGGGCAGCTCGGTCTTCGGAAGCCGTGTTCCTGGACGCCAGTAGAGCGTGAAACCCATCGATGTGCTCCTCGGGTGCTGTGACCGAGCACCTGCCGGATGGTTCGGTCAGGACGCCTGGGTGGTGGGCTGCGGCAGGTGAGTCCTGGTCTCAAGCGCCGGACTCAAGCGCCGGTCTCAAGCGAACCGACCCAGGAAGCGGGTGGGGCGGCGGGGGCGAACCATGCCGGATCCTCGCGCAGTGCCCTCTCGATCCACATACCGTCGTTCTCGGAGAGCGGAGGAAGCGCGCCCGGCGCGTACCACCGCACCTCAAGCGATTCCTCGTCGTTGACGCGGGCCTCGCCGCCGACAGCGCGGCACTGCAGCACGATGTCGATGTACTGCGAGCGGTCACCGTTGCCGTAGATCACCGGTTCGTTGGTGAAGACGCCGAGGATTCGCTCCGGTACCGCCCGTATTCCGGTCTCCTCATGGATCTCGCGCACGGCGGCCTCGGCCGGTTGCTCGCCAGGGTCGGGGATACCGCTGATCAGTGCCCATCGCCCGGTGTCGGTGCGCCGGTTGAGCAGAACTCTGCCGGTTTCATCGAACACCACCGTGACCACACCCGGCAGGAAGAGGAGGATCGCCCCCGCCCTCGCGCGGATGTCCACGATGAATTGCGGGGTCGCCATAGCTGGAGGATACGGAAGAGGGGCGGGGCATCGCACCCGAACCGCTATGAAAGTCACACCACTATACGGACGGCCTGCCTCCGAATACGGCGGCCCCGGTTGGCTTGAAGGCGCCCTGGCGAGCGCACGCGCGGCAACCCTACGCTTGTCCCTCCCGCAGGGAGATTGGGAGTTTCGATGGCACCGCCGTCACGACGTCTGGACTGGATTGTCAAGAACATCGAGCTTCTGCTCGCGTTGGCCGGCTCGCTGACGGTCGGTGTCATGGATCTCTTCGGTGATGCTCTCGGCGCCAAGGCGACATCCGGCGCGACGGTGCTGGTGCTCGGCGCGCTGGCCGCCGCCTCCTTGCGCCAGCGCCGCCTGCAGTCGGAGCTACTCGCGGGCCTGGGAGAGGTCCGCCAGGCCATGCCCGCGCCGGATACGGTGAAACTGCTCGGCCGCAACGAAATCAGCGAGGAACTCCAAAGGGCCCGGGAGCAGAACACGACCTGGTTCTTCAAGGGCGGTACAGGTACGTATCTACGCGCGGTGACGTTGCCGCTCTGCGTGGAGCGGGCGAGATTGAACCGCACAAGTCTCACACTAAACATCGAAATCGTCGATCCCACACACGAGCCTGCCTGCAATGCCTACGCGAATTTTCGCAGTCAATATGCCAGGATCGGGCCGCGCGATGTCGAGGCATGGACACCGAAGCGGACCAGCAAGGAATCGTACGCGACCATTCTCGCCGCCGCTCTGCACCGCCAGCGGCTGCCGCGCGCGGTCGTTCACATCTCCCTCTCCTCGACCGCGCCCGCCCTGCGGTTCGACGGATCCGAGACGCATCTGGTGATCACTCAGGACGATCCCGCCAAACCGGGCCTGATGGTGCCGAAGAATCATCCGCTCCACGGGTACCTGATGATGGAGCTGGAGCAGAGCAAGGTCCAGGCAAAGACCATTTTGCTGACGTCCGCCGTGTCGCTGAACGAGAACCCGACGGTCGGCCAGGCCCGGGACTTCTTCTCCGGGCTCGGCCTGGCCCTTCCCCCCTCTTTCACCGATACCGATGTGGGAGACATCGTGCAGAAGGCATTGCGCCCCGAAAACCCTTACCCGATCTGAGAGGACAGGCAGCGAAGCGCCATGGACCTGACGCAATCTGTGGACTTCGATCCGATCGGCCGTATGCTCCGTTCGGCGGGGGGACCGGAGACTGCGTGCGACCTGAGCGTGCGGGCGCTCCGCCGTATCGTCGGCGGCCAGGGGAATGTCCTTGCCGTGCGGCATCCGCTGGGCTTCCTGTGCCTGCCGCTGATGAGGGACGGTGTGAACGGAGTGTGCGTGCACCTCTTCGACGACGACATGGCGCCCGGCCCGTCCGAGTCGCTGGTGCACGCCCACAGTTGGGCCCTCACCAGCCTGGTGCTCCACGGCCGGGTGACCAACTGCTCGGTGGACGTCATCGAAGGTGTGGCCAGCCCGACTCACCGGGTGTTCGAGGTGCGCAGCGATCCCGACGGCACCGATGACGTGCGCCCGACGGCTCGGGTGGTGAGCAGTGAGCTGCGAGCGGCACAGACCAACCACTACGGTGACGTATACATGGTCAGACCCGGTGAATTCCACACAACGACGGTCCCGGACGGTTGCTTCGCGGCCACATTGGTCCTGGGCAACGTGCTACCTGGCGGAACCGACCTCGCACTGGGTCCGCTCCACGGTGACGCCGTTCGCTCGGTACGGGAGTTGTGCGACCGGCAGCAGACCGTGGCGGCAGTACGCACCGCTCTCAGGAGGATCGATGCCCAGGATGTCTCGTCCGGACGAATTCGAACCGCACGGCCGTGAGTTGCGGATCGCCCTTGCCGCGGCCCAAGAGGCTGGGGATCTCCTGCGGTCGCGCTTCCACGACATCGGCGCGGTGCACCCGAAGGGCCACGACGGGGATGTCGTGACCGAACTCGACCTGGCGTCCGAGCGGATCATCCTCGATCGGTTGCGGACGGCATTCCCGCAGGACCGGATCCTGTCGGAGGAGGCCGGACCGATCGGGGGCCCATCGTCCCGGACATGGCTGGTGGACCCGTTGGACGGAAGCAACAACGTCGCCATCGGCCTGCCGGTCTACGCCGTGGGCATCGGGCTGTGCGTCGATGATGCGCCGGAAATGGGCGTGGTCCACGAACCGCATACCGGTACCACCTGGCACGCGAGGCTCGGTAGCGGTCTCTTCCGCAACGGTCAGCCGCTCAGTGCTCGCCCCCGGGCCTCAGAACCGCGCCTGGTGGTGGCGTGGACACAGGGCCACGCTGTGCCGAAGGACGACGCGCTTGCCGCGGACTTACGCCGCAGGCTCGACGGCCTCACCCATCGCGTACTGCCGTTGTGGGCTCCCTTGCTCGGCTGGGCGATGCTGGCTCGAGGAAGCATCGACGGATTCGTCGGGTACTGCGCCGAGGCGGTCGACTTCCCACCCGGCGCCCTTCTCGCCACCGAAGCCGGTGTGCAGTTCAGGACCCTGGAGGGCGAGGAGTTCCGCGTGGGCTTCGCCGGACCCGACTCCACCCGCTGCTTCGTCGCAGGCCGTCCCGAAGCGCTGGGCAGGCTGCTGGAGGTCACACGTGGGAGCGCCGCTCAGCCGGCCCGATGACGCGCTTGGCGGCGGCTCGTCGGACAAGAGCCGTCAGCCCGTGAGGATGAGGGCTCCGCAAGCCGCCGCCGTCCCGGTCACGGCGAGTACTAGACCGGTGGCGATGAATCGGGGCAGCGGAATCCGCACTCCCTGGCCCCGGCAGCGCTCGAACCACAGCAGCGTCGCCAGGGACGCCCACGGCGACACCAGCGGACCGACGTTGGTGCCCACGAGCAGGGCGAGCAGCTGGTCGTGCTGGTTGACGGGGACCGCCGCCTCCCCGGCGAGGTAGACCGGGAGGTTGTTGAGGGCGTTGGACAGCGCCGCCCCGGCCGCCGCGGTACGCATCAAGGCCGCCGCTCCCCCGCCGGCGCCCACCGCCCAGGTCAGAACGCGATGCATCCCATGGGCGTCGATGGTCTCCAGCACCAGGAACATGCCCGGAACCATGGCCAGCAGCCGCCACGGCACGAGCACGACAGTGAGCTCTCCTGGCCGCTTCACGGCGAACATGACCGACACCACGGACATCGCCGCGAGAGCATCCGCCCACAGCGGAACGGGCGTCAGGAGGATGGCTGCCAGAAACGCGACACAGGTCGTCGCGGAGGTCCAGAAAAGCACCGGATCGGCCGGCCGAAAAGTGGTGGGCGGCACGTAAGCGTCGGCTCCGCGTCGGCCACGCCGCCAGTAGAACACCCACAGGCAGACGGTCGTCGCCGTGAGGGCCGCGATCTGCGGAGCCCACATCCTGGCCGCCATGCCGCCGGCCGACAGCCCGACACGATCAGCCGCCAGCAGGTTGGTCAGATTGGAGACCGGCAGGAGCAGACTGGCGGTATTGGCGAGCCAGACCGTGGTCATCGCCAGCGGTACGGCCGCAATTCCCACCCTTTTCGCCATGGCCAGCATCACGGGCGTGAGCAGCACAGCCGTGGTGTCGAGGTTCAAGACGGTGGCAGTAACGGATGCGAACAGCACGCACAGGACGAAAAGGCGCCCATAGCTCCCTCTCCCAGTCCGGGCGATCCCTCCCGCGACGAGGTCGAAAACCTCGGCCCGTCCGACGAGTTCGGCCAATACGATGACGGCGGCGAGAAACACCAGCAAAGGGACAATGCGACGGGTCGCTTCTTCCGCGGTGCGGATCGGCAGCAAACCTGTGGCCACGCATATCAAACCACATAAGAGCAGCGCCCCGGCAAACCAGTCCAAAGGGTCCACGCGTTTTAATGACAGCACGGCGACAGAATGGCATACAAGCCGTGCCGGGAAAAGACTCGCCTGCAGGACGACTCGCGTTCATTCCCGTTCGCCGCCAACCTGGAACAACCTGCCAGCGGTGGAGATATTTGGCTGATTGTGTACCGTTTCCCCCCGGCTTATGGCCCCTAAAATGACTGGATGCAGAGCGACAGCGTGGCGACGCCGGACCGGCCGGTCACCTTCTTCATCAGCTACTCGCCGGCCGATGAGCGGTGGGCCGCGTGGATCGCCGGAACCCTGGAACAGGCCGGATACCGCACCGTCTTCCAGGCGTGGGACTTCGTCGCGGGGATGAACTTCATCGACTCCATGGACCGCGGCCTGACCGGGTCCGTCGCCGTGGTGGCCGTGCTCTCCGGTCACTACGCGGCGTCCCGGTACGGGCGCATGGAATGGCAGGCCGCGCTACGCGCCGACCCCGACCGTCCCGACCGGCGTCTACTGACCGTCAGAGTGGACGAGGCCCCGGTGGAGGGGCTCCTCGCCATGATCACCTATGTGGACCTTGTCGGAGTCACGGACGCAAATGCCGCGCGGGCCATGTTGTTGACCCGCATCGAGCAGGCCCTCGACGGACATGCGCGCCCTGACAGCGCACCGCCGTTCCCAGGCAGCGGGCACGATCCCGCCGTCCTCACGGATGCCGCCCCATCCGACGCGGCATCGTCCGCCGTCGGCAGGAGGGCAGGCCGGGGGCCGCTCCTGACTGTCCCACCGTACCCACTGGCGTTACCTGCCAGGCCCCGGCGGAACGCGGTGACGGTCCTCCAGCTCGCCGGTCCGGAATTCGGCCGCGGTCTCGATCCGGAAGAGCTCCTCCGCGAGATCCAGGGCGACCTGATCGAGTTGCAGGACTCCGGCGCGCCGCCACCGGACCTCGCGGTGGTCACCGGCGATCTCACCGCATCGGGCTCGCCGCGGGCCTGCGAGCAGTCCCTGGCCTTCCTCAACGGACTGCGGGCGCAGCTGAACCTGCCAGCCGGAAGCGTTCTCGTCGTGCCCGGCAATCAGGACGTGAACCACGCGGCGAGCCAGGCGTACTTCCACACCTGCACAGCGGACGAGGAGTCCCCTCGGCCCCCGTACTGGCCGAAATGGCGGCACTTCAGCCGCATGTTCCGAGAGTTCTACCAGGGAGTGGATGCGGTCTTCGACAGCGACCAGCCCTGGACCCTGCTCCCGCTGCCCGAACTGGCCACCGTGGTCGCCGGTTTCAACTCCTCGATCGCCTGCACGCACCGCCCGGAGGACCAGTTCGGCAAACTCGGGCGAGCCCAGGCGGCATGGTTCGCCGAAGTGCTGCGCGACTACGAGAAGGAAGGATGGCTGCGGATCGGGGTCGTACGCCATCCGCTGGTCGCCGGAGTTCCCGCCGCGGAGAACGGTGGCCCCGGGCTGCTCCAGGACGTCGACGTGTTCCAGCGGTTGCTCGCACCCCGGCTGCACATGCTGCTGCACGGCCCGAGTGGTGGTCCGGGTTCGACCGGCGGCCGGCCGGATCACCAGATGTTGCCGTGCGCCTCGGGCCAACTGCCGGCCTTCGGGGCGGCCGGCCCGGCACGGTTCACCGTCCTGCGGGTCGGCGCCGCGGGGGTGGAACGGTGGACGCCGCGGAGCGACGGCGAGCCGACGTTGTTCCCGGTCCAGTGGCGTTCGGCGCCCCGGCTGCCCCAGGAGGCAGACGACACAGAACCGCCTTCGCCCACCGCCAGTCTCCTGCACAACCGTGCCGTCACCGATCCCGCCGAGGAACTGGCCGAGCGGGTCAAGGAGGTGCTTCGCGCCCGCCAGTCGGGGGTGCGGCTGCGGGACGTCCAGCGGACGGCGCCCGGCGACCTGGTCCAGGTGTTCGCGGCGTGGGACGAAGAGGGCGTGGTGCGTCTGCAGCGCATCGCTGTCCACCCCGGGACCCCCGGCGCGGCCGACCTCGACCACTTCATGGCCCAGGCCCACGCCGACGATGCAGCCGCCGAGGCCGAGTTGGTCTTCAACGGTCTGCCGCCCGAACGCAGCCTGCGCGAGCGTGCCGCCCGCGGGGGCGTGCGGATGCGCAGCTTCCCCGAGCTCCAGGGATTACTGGACCTGCGGGAATATGTCGCCGCACAGACCGCCGCACTCGACAGCGACAAGGCATACGCCCCGAGCCTCTACCTGCCACAGCGCTTCAGGGACGAACTGCATCCAGGGAGCGAGGAGAAGGACGATCTCGTCGAAGAGATGCTGAGGCAGCTGGCGACCGACCAGGGGCGTGTCGTCCTTCTCCTGGGAAACTTCGGCCACGGCAAGACCTTCGCGCTGCGCCAGCTCGCCCGTCTCATCCCACTGAGGCTGCCTCATCTGGTGCCGCTGCTCATACCGCTGCGCAGCCTGGACCGATCCCACAGCCTGCACGGCCTGGTGGCGTCCCACCTGGCCAACCACGATGTCGACATGATCGATCTGCGCGCACTGCGTTATATGCTCGCCCAGGGCCGCGTGGTGCTGCTCTTCGACGGTTTCGACGAACTGGTCAACCGGGTCAGCTACGAGCGGGCCGCGGAACATCTGCACACACTGCTGGACGCAGCGGTCGACCGCGCCAAGATCGTCATCAGCGGCCGCACCCAGCACTTCCGCTCTACCGAACAGGTCCTCACCCCGCTGGGAGAACGGGTCGAACTGCTGGCCCAGCGACGCCTGTTCTCGGTGCAGGGCTTCATCCCGGACCAGATCCTGCGCTTCCTGGTCAACCTGTACGGCGACGAGGAAGACGCCGTGCGGCGCTTCCACCTGCTGGAGCGCGTACCGCAGTTGCTCGCACTGTGCGCCAACCCGCGGCTGCTCAGCTTCGTGGCCGCCCTCGACGAGAACCATCTGCGCGCGGTCGCCGAGTCCGGCCGTGCGCTGAGCGCCGCGAAGTTGTACGAGGACGTCTTCACCGGCTGGCTCAGCTACGAAGAACGACGCGGACAGGGGGGACCTGGAGCCGCGCCCGGCCTGGACCTGGAGGCCATGTGGGCAGTCGTCACGGCGATCGCCCTACGCCTGTGGGAGAGCGGCCAGAGCAGTCTGCGTCTCGACGAACTCACCGATATCGTCACGCGGACGTTCGGCCGGTGGGACGCGGGCGACCTCTTCTCCCAGCAGACGCAGGCGGTCGGGGCCGGCACCATGCTGGTGCGCGTCGATGACGGCATCTTCCACTTCATCCACGAGTCGGTGATCGAATGGCTCGTGGCACGCGAGGCGGCTCGTCGTCTCGGACAGCGGGACGAAACGGTTCTCGGCCTCCGCCAACTGTCGCCGCTGGCAATTGAGTTCTTCTGCGACCTCGCCGACCAGGACCTGTCCTCCGCCTGGGCGCGGCGCATCGTGGAAAATCCTGGAGACGACCTGTCCCAGGCCGCACGCGCCAACGCCTTTCACGTGAAGGAGCGGCTGCGTGTCCCGGCCGACGCGGACCTGCGCGGAGTCCGCCTCCCCGGCGAGGACCTGTCCGGCCGCGACCTGTCCGGCCTTGATCTCACCGGTGCGAACCTGGCCGATTCCCAGCTGACCGGCGCGAACCTGGCCGGCGCCGTCCTGCGCGATGCGCGGCTGAGCGGAGCCCGTCTGGACGGCGCCGATCTGCATGGTTGCGACCTGGGCGGCGCGGACATGCGCCGCGCACGGCTTATCGGAGCCAACCTTCGGGGAGCCACCGTGGCGGGGGGCAACTGGCGTCGCGCCGTGGTCATCGGGACCCGTCTGGACGAACCTGCCCGTTCCTCGCCGGAGCTGGCCACAGCCACAATCGCACCGGACCTGCCGCTGGAGACCGCCTTGCGGCCCGCGGTGCTCAGCGTCCCGTACGGCTTCGACACGCGCACCGGCAGGCTCCCAGAGCCCATCGCCTACAGCCCGGACGGCGAACTGCTCGCCGTGGGAAGCGAAGACGGCAGCGTACTGGTGTGCGCTCCGGAGAACGGGGAGGCGCTGCGTACGCTCCACGGTCACCTCGATCGGGTGTACGCCGTCAAGTTCCGGGCCGCGGTGCTGGCCACCGGCAGCGCCGACGGAACGGTCCGACTGTGGGACCCGGTATCGGGCCGGTGCCTGTCAGTCCTGCATGTTCACCCACGCGGCGTATGGCCGGTCGCGCTCGACGACGCGGGCGACCTGCTCGCCACCGGAGACAGCGACGGCCTGGTCCGGATCTGGAACACCGCGACGGGCACACCGCTGCACGACCTCGCGGGCCATATCGCGCCCACGTACAGCGCGGTCTTCAGCCCCGACGGTCGCACGTTGGCCACCGGCGACTCGGGTGGCACGGTGCGGCTGTGGGACACCGCGACCGGGACTCTCAGGCACGCTCTTTCCGGCCATCACGGAGCGGTGTACCGCGTGCGCTTCAGCCCTGACGGCACATTGTTGGCGACCGCGGACCAAGGTGTCGACGATCACGGTGTGGTCCGGATCTGGGAGACCGCAGGGGCGGATCTGCTGCATGTGCTCACCGGCCACACCGGTAAGGTGTACACGCTCGATTTCCATCCCGGGGGCGACCTCCTTGCCAGCGGGGACACGTCGGGCCAGGTGCGGCTGTGGGATCCGAGGACAGGCCTGGCGGGACAGCCGCTCGAACAGGGATCCGGTCCCGTCTACCAGGTCGTCTTCCGGTCCAACGGCCGCCAGCTCGCCGCCTGCGACAGCGACGGCTCCGTGCGCCTGTGGCAGATCACCGAGGGTAGGGACTGGCACGAGGCGTCACCGGCACACCTGCAGCCGCCCTCGCACCAGGGCTCGGCCTGGGCGTGCAGGTTCCGGCGCGACGACAGCCAGATGGTGACGGCAGGCGCGGACGGTGTGGTGCAGATCTGGGACGCCGAGACGGGCCAGGGAAAGCCGATCCTGCGTGGCCACGGCAGACGGATCAACGCCGTGGCGTTCGACGCCTCCGGGCTGAGGTTGGCGAGTTGCGGCAGCGACGGCGTGGTTCGCCTGTGGGACACACGATCCGGCCGGCACCTGAACGCCCTCGAAGGCCAGGGCGACCGGCTGGTGTCCGCGGTGTTCAGCGGATCGGGACCCTACCTCGCTACCGCAGGCAGCAGCGGCAAGGTCTACCTGCGTAACACCGAGGCGGAAGGCCCGCCCCGCGAACTGGACGTGGAGACCGACCACACCTGGGCCGAGGCGTTCAGCCCAGACGGCAACACGCTCGCCACAGCGAACGATGACGACACGGTCCGCCTCTGGTGGCGCAGCAGTGGCTCGGGCTTCGCCGAACTCAGCGGTCATCGGGGGCGGGTCCGGTCGATCGCGTTCTCCGCGGACGGCCGCCTCCTTGCGACGGGATGCGACGACTGCCGGGTCCGGGTGTGGCTAGCACAAGGCGGCCAGCCGGTCAGCGAGATGCTGGCCCATGACGACCGCGTCTACGGCGTCGCTTTCGGCGCGGACGGTGCGTGGCTCGGCAGCGCCTCCTGGGACGGCACCGCCATCATCTGGCGCGGGGGGGCGCCCCGGCATGTGCTGCGGGGCCACCGAGGCAAGCTGTGGTCCGCGGCCGCTCACCCGTCGCTGCCGCTGCTCGCCACGGCCGGCGACGACCACACGATCCGGCTGTGGGACGTGGACAGCGGAGCGGAGAGAATGCTCCTCAGCGGCCACCACGGACGCATCTACTCCGTCGCCTTCAGCCCGGATGGCACGCTGCTCGCCAGCGGCTCCGATGACGGAACGGTCAGGCTGTGGCGCCTGGAAGCGGCCTTCGGCGCGTTCCCCCGAGAGGTGTCGGTCGCACTCAAGGCCACGATGATCGGCACATCCACCGGGTGGGCGACGCTCACCCCGGAGGGCGGATACAAGAGTGAAGGCGATGTCGAGGGCGAGTTCTGGCATGTGGTGGGAATGGCACGCTTCCTGCCCGGCGAACTGGACGGCCATCTTCCCGGGGGTCGAAGACTGGCCCTCGACGCGGCGTTGTAGATCGCCGAAGGCCCTCCCGTCCCGCGCGCCGGGACGCGCTGTGCGATACCGGTAGAAGGCACTGCACGCCCATGCCGTCGCACCGTGGGCGTGGCCATGGCCCCGTCGGTATAGGGGCGGGTGTGTCCAGCTGACGGCTGATCTTAGTTGTTGTGGGGTCAGTTGTTGGCCGGGGTGAGCCGACCATCGAAGGAGAGGAAGGGCACGAACTCGGCCCAGGCGCTCCGACGCACGCCTCCACGATTCGCCATGGCGTCACAGTACGGCGAACGCCCGCCGCCTGAGCCGAAGTCCGGGCAACCGCGGCGGTTCGGTGAGCACGGCGCTTTACGCGGCCCGGGACGCTGTCGGGGTTCAGGGGCCCGATGGCGGGCAAGGCCTGCGCACGAGGCGAATCCAGGACTGCCGGGACCCACCGAACCTCTTTATTCAGTCTCACCCTGAAATAGGCCGGTTCTCCCGCAGCACCAACGCAGCAGCTTCTTCAACGCCTGCGCGATCGGTACTGCGCGTGCTGGAGGACGTGGTCTTCAACGGGACTCCAAGCAGCCGGGAGATCCGCCAGAACCGGACAACCCCGATGCCGCCGGCCCTCACATCAATGACGGTCGCATTCCACAAGCCGGCCTACCGGCAGCCGAAGTCCTGACGGAGTGCCGTGCACGCCTGTCCACCGGATGTCCACCGAGGCTCATGACGGCTGCCTGCCCACGCATCGCGGCGCGCAGACCGCGCGTGTCCGTTCAGCCCGGATTACACGGTCAACCAAAACAAGAAACCCCAGGTCAGAGGCCCGACCTGGGGTTCACCTCAGAACCGCCTTCGGGATTCGAACCCGAGACCTACGCATTACGAGGGCTGGCGGGATCGTGACGGCGGGTGGTGGACGGTGCCATGAGTTCCTGTTTCGGCTGGTCAGAGGATCGAGACCTTGATCATCGTGACGGCCGGTCCACGGCAGTGCTGAAGTTTCCCCGTGATCTCGGACACTCGTTCTTATGCGGCGATGGTGTGCCGCTGTCGGGTCTCGTGCGGGGTCAGGTAGCCCCAGTTGGGGTGTT